>JANNZB010000586.1:0-2479 GCA_031410395.1 Novosphingobium sp. | reverse complement strand
CTTCTACAACCCGCGCCGACGGCATTCTAAACTGGGCTACCTCAGCCCCATGGAGTTCGAGGCCCGCGCTATGCTAGCTTAACCCCCTGTCCACGAAACCGGCAGCAGCTCATCAAAGCACCCCGCAAAAAACCATTCATTATTGAGAAAGTGGCACCGGAAGCGGCCAGTTTGGCCAGATCATGCGCCGTCCAGTTCCACAGCCCGACCTGAAATCCCATCTCGGCCAGCCGGGCACAACGCCACTCGATGGGCCGGTCACGCCAGAGCATTTCAGCGCAGGCCGCGAGTTGGAAGGTCATCTGGGGTCTCCTTGGATGGGAAAGCGCGCGCGGGCCAGCCTATCATCGCCCGCGTCGAGGACCAACCCTTGCGGTAGCAACCAGCCGGTTACCGTTGACTTCGAAATCCGGCAGCAGAAACTAAACGAGCTGGGCGTTTAGGAAACTGGGGGCACCTCAGTCCGCTTTCTATGCCGCAGCCTAAGCCCTTGTATTACAAATGAACGGCGGCTCTCCGCCCAACGCTACTCCGTGGTGGATTGGTGCTTTCCGTTCTTCGTCAAATGTTCAGCCAGTAACGCGTGCCCTTGAGTTGGCCTGTGCGCCGGAGAGCGTCCATCTCGACCAACTCCCGCAGGTCCCGTGTTGCCGTTGCCGTAGTTGCGTCGGTGATCGTCATGTAATTCTTTGCGCTCAGGCCACCTTTGAACCCATTGGGACCGGCGTCGAACATCCGCACGAGTGCTTTCATTTGACGTTCGTTGATTCTGCCGCGCAAACGGTCCGTAAGCTTGGTCTTCGAAATCAGCAGTTCGATCATCGAGATCGAATAGGTTTGCGCCCGCAAGGCCATCTCCCCGAACCAGACAAGCCAAGGGGTGATGTCCAACTGCCGATTGTTCTGCTCCAGCTGCTCGTAATATGCGCTACGCTCCTGTTCGATCTGGCGTGACAAGGCCAGCAGGCTGGGTTGACCTAGGCTCTGCGCCAAGCTCTTTTCCGCGAGCGCTCTTCCGATCCGGCCGTTGCCATCCTCGAAGGGATGGACCGACACGAACCACAGGTGGCTTAGTCCCGCCCGTGTCAGGGCCGGGATCTCGCCGGCGTTGAACCACTCGATCAGCCGCTCCATCTCCTGCGCCATCCGCTCGGACGGAGGGGCCTCGAAATGCACCTTGGGTTTCTGGATCGGGCCCGAGACGACTTGCATCGGATCGGAATGGTCGCGGTAGCGACCAATTGCTTTTAGGTCCTTGCGCCCTCTGCAAACGAGGTCGTGCCAGCGGAAAAACAACTGATGCGACAACGGTTCCCCGAAGCCAGTGAAGCAATCCACCATCAGTTCCGCGATCCCGCTTTCCGCAGGTCCAGCGCGCCGATCCGCAGTCAACCCGAACTGTCGCCTCACTGAGGATTGCACCGATGCCCGGTCAAGGTATTCGCCCTCGATCGCCGAGGTGGTCATCGCTTCGTCGCTGAGAAGGTCAATCTTCAACCTGTCCTGGTCGTCAGCCGCAAGATGCTGCCAGGCACCCAAGAGCTTTCCCGCATTTAGCAGGAATTGCCGTTCGAGCCGGATTAGCGCGCTTGCATCGAAGCGCCAATCGGGCCAATCAGGTTGCTGCCAGTTCCACTTCGGAGGTGCTGCCATGATCGATAAATGCTCACGTTATTGATCATAGAATAGCAGAAACTTGATCGATAAGAAGTACGTTTGTCGATCACTTCCCGAAGCCGACCTGCCGCCGGTGATTTGTCCGCTTCAAACAGTCGCGCGCCACATTCGGAATCGGCCCTGTCCCGTCACCTCGCGCACAAGGCCTTGGCCCTCCATCCAGGCAAGGTTGCGCTGGACGGCGGCGCGGCTGGCAGCAGTAAGGTCCTCGGCCATCGGCGCTGACACGAGTGGCCAGTTCGCCAGAACTGCACGCAGTCGGGCGGGCGTTCGGCCCGAAAGCCGGGACATCACCTTCTCGGCTCGAGCAGTCCAAGCCTCGATTTGGTCAAGGTGCCGCTGCGCGGTCAGGATCCCGCTCTCCATTCCATCCAGCCAGCGGGCCATACGGGCTGCAGGATCACCGCCCGCGCGCAGGCCGACTGCCCCACCCATGGTTAGCGGCGCGAAGATCGCCCCCTGCCCTTCGCTTGCGGAGATCCGCGCGGCAGTCACCGCAGCCTCTAGTTGGTCGCCGGGCTGGCCGAGACCCGCCAGCGTCCAGAGGTGAAACCCCATGCAAGCGCGGGTGATCGGGTGCAGGTCTCGAGCTTTGTCCATCAGGAATTGCCAGGATCGTGTCCCCGGGCGTGGTGTAGGTTTTGGCTGAGGTGGTCACCGGCGATTTCCGGGTAGGGTCTGGTTGCTTACGCCCACCCAGAACCGGAAGCACTACCGATGACCGACGATATGATGAACCTGCGGACGCTTGTTGAGAAGACGCCTGATGTTGACCTGTTGCGCGAGATGATTGGCTTTGCCG
>JANNZB010000585.1:0-1765 GCA_031410395.1 Novosphingobium sp. | reverse complement strand
CGCAGCCCGCTAAGCGCGCATTGCCGGTCATTGGGGGCAGTGCTACCGCGCCCTCCTTCACAATGAAGGCGACATATTTTCGATGAGCGCAGTTTCCGGTGAACAGCGCATGGCCGCGAAGGTCAAACTGGCGGTTGGCGCGATCGGTATCGTGTTTGGCGATATCGGTACCAGTCCGCTCTATGCCTTCCGCGAGACGTTTGCGGGGCCGCATCATCTGGCGATCGATTCGCTCCATTTGCTTGGCGTGGTCAGCCTTATTTTCTGGTCGATGACGCTGATCGTGTCGTTGCAGTACGTCACCATACTGATGAACGCCGACAATAAGGGCCAGGGCGGCACGCTGGCGCTGGTGGCGCTGATCAGCCGCAAGATCGGCGGGGCCAGCTATGGCTGGATCACCGTGCTGCTGGGGGTGTTTGCGACCTCGCTGTTCTACGGCGATTCGATGATTACCCCGGCGATCTCCGTGCTCTCCGCGGTCGAAGGGCTGACCGTAGTCCAGCCTCGTCTGGCCCCACTGGTGGTGCCGATCGCGCTTGCTCTACTGTTGTTCCTGTTCTTCCTCCAGCGCCGCGGGACGACACAGGTGGGCGCGCTGTTTGCGCCGATCATGTTGATTTATTTCGTCACCATCGCGGTCCTCGGGATCGTTCATATCGCGCTGATGCCGTCGGTCCTGGAGGCGTTCAATCCGTGGTATGCGGTCCAGTTTTTCGTCAGCGACGGGTGGGCCGCGTTCCTTGCGCTCGGCTCGGTCGTGCTCGCGGTGACCGGTGCCGAGGCGCTTTATTCGGACATGGGGCACTTTGGCAAAGGTCCGCTGCGCTTGTCGTGGTTCGCCTTTGCCCTGCCATGCCTGCTGCTGAACTATTTTGGGCAGGCGGCGATGATCATCGGGATGGATCAGGCGACCGCTGCTGAGGCAATTCACAACCCGTTCTTCTTCCTCGCACCCGAGTATCTGCGCTTGCCGCTGGTGCTGCTGGCGACCGCGGCCACGTTCATCGCCAGCCAGGCGGTGATTTCGGGCGCCTTCTCGGTTACGCATCAGGCGATCCAACTTGGGTTCGTGCCGCGACTGACGATCCAGCATACCCACAGCGAACATCACGGGCAGATCTACATCCCGTTCGTCAACTGGGCGTTGTGCATCTCGGTCGTGCTGCTGGTGCTGGTCTTCCGCAACTCGTCCAACCTCGCCTCGGCTTATGGCATCGCGGTTACTGGGGCGATGCTGATCGACACCTGCCTGATGGCGGTGATGATGCTCGCGGTGTGGAAGTGGCGGTGGTATTTTGCGTGGCCGGTGATTGCCGTGATCTTTCTGGTCGACGGCAGTTACTTTGCGGCCAACGCCACCAAGATCCCCCACGGCGGGTGGTTCCCGCTGCTCGTGGGCGCGTTCGCGTTTACTCTCCTGACTACCTGGTCACAGGGACGGCGGTTGATGCGCGAGCGGATGAAGGAAATCTCGCTGCCGCTGGAAATCTTTGCCAAGTCGGCCCGCAACAGCACCGCGAGGGTGCCCGGCACCGCGATCTTCATGAACTCGGGCTCGCAGGGGACCCCCGCCGCGCTGCTCCACAACATCAAGCACAACAAGGTGCTCCACGAACGCGTTGTGGTGCTCACTGTCCACATCGCCGAAGTGCCGTTTGTCGAACCGGACACCCGCTTTTCGCTGACTGAGCTGGGCGACGGGTTCTTCCGCATGGTGCTCAATTACGGTTTCATGGAAGAAACCAACGTGCCCGCCGCGCTG
>JANNZB010000584.1:0-2600 GCA_031410395.1 Novosphingobium sp. | reverse complement strand
GAAAAAGGCATGGGGATCGACGAACTGCGCGCGGCGGTTCTGCAGGACGCTTTGGGCTGAAGTCTGGAGTTTTTCCGATTTACATCGTCTATTCCGGAAAAACTCTAGCGCGCGAATAGCTGACCGAGGTCAGCAAACGCCTTCATTTCAATCGCATTGCCCGAGGGATCGCGGAAGAACATTGTCGCCTGCTCGCCTGCCTCACCCTTGAAGCGAATGTGCGGCGCGATTTCGAACTTTGTCCCTGCCGCCGCAAGCCGGTCTGCCAGGGCCTGCCAATCCGCCAGATCGAGCACAATGCCAAAATGCGGCACGGGCACGCCGTGACCATCCACCGGGTTGTTGCCGGCATCGGCCTTCGTTCGCTCACCAACACAGTGCGCAACGATCTGGTGGCCGTAAAAATCAAAGTCGATCCACTGATCCGAACTTCGGCCTTCGGGGCAGCCTATCACCCCGCCCCAAAACGCTCGCGCCTCAGCCAGATCGCGCACCGGAAAGGCGAGGTGGAAGGGCCGCAGGGTCATCAACATGTCTCCGGATCGTTCAGGCTAGACACGCGCAAACTGAACGGTTAGCGCGTTATCCCATGAAACTCATCATCGGCAACAAGAACTATTCAAGCTGGTCGCTGCGCGGCTGGCTGGCGGTCAAACAATCGGGGCTGCCCTTTGAAGAAATCATCGTGCCGATCCACAACGATGACTGGTCCGATCTGAAAAAGGAGATGGGCGACATTCAGCCGAGCCAGGGCAAGGTGCCGGTGCTGTGGGATGGCGATGCGGTGGTCTGGGATAGCCTGGCGATCATCGAATACCTGTCAGACAAGGTCGGGCGTGACCGGTTCTGGCCCAAAGCTGACGATGCCCGGGCGATGGCCCGATCAATGGTCGCGGAAATGCACTCAGGCTATATGGCGCTGCGCAGCCAGTGTCCGATGAACGTGCGCCGCCGGGTTGAGGATGCGAAGATCGGCGATGCCGCCAAGGCCGATGTTGTCCGCATCCTCACCCTGTGGGCCGAGGCGCGCGCACGGTTTGGGCGCGGCGGACCGTTCCTGTTCGGATCGTTCTGCGCCGCCGATATCATCTATGCGCCGATCATCAGCCGCTTCATCACCTATGGCATTGGCGTCCCGGGCTTTGCAGTCAATTACATGCAGGCCGTGTGGGAACATGAATGGCTCCACGCCTGGGTCGAAGCCGCTGAGGCGGAAGAATGGGTGATCGAGCAGTACGAGGTGCCGGTTAAGTGATCAGGCGGTGTTTTGGGTTGCTTCTGCTGTTAATGATGGCGTGGTCTGTGCCCGCGCTGGCCTGGGGCGAATATGGCCACCGCACTGTCGCCGCTATCGCCAATGCCAACATTCGGCCTGACACGCGGCAGGCAATTGCCCGGCTGATAAAGGCCGAAAAGGGCCTCGGCACGCCCAACTGCCGCGTTCGTTCAATCGGGGATGCCAGCTATTGGCCCGATTGCCTGCGCGGTGAGGCATGGCGCTTTGCCTATACCTTCCCGTGGCATTACCAGACCGAGCCGGTGTGCAAGCCCTATGATGCCAAGTCGAACTGCGCCAACGGCAATTGCGTTTCCGCGCAGATTGACCGCAACCGGCGGGTGCTGGCGGACAAGCGCCTGCCCGCAGCACAGCGGCTTGAGGCGCTGGCGTTCCTCGTCCATTTCGTCGGTGATATTCACATGCCGCTGCATTCGGGCGATAATTTTGACATCGGCGGCAACGCGGTCAAAGCAGTTTACGGCATCGCCCCGGTGAGCAACCTCCACTGGCTGTGGGATGGCTTGCAGGCCGAACGCTCAATCTCCTCGGCCGCGCCGCCACTAGTGCGCCGATACAGCCCGTCCGAACGCACCGGGCTCGATGGAGGCACCACGGCCGATTGGGGCAAAGAAAGCTGGGAATTGGCGCACACGGTCTATTCCCGCGCCTTTGGCCACGATCCCTGCGATGGCTCGACGCCGCCCAAATCGGTAGTGTGGAGCAATGAAGTGATCGAACAGTCAATCCCTGATGCCCAGCGGCGGATATCGCAGGCCGGGCTGCGGCTGGCGAAGATGCTGAATGCGGCGCTGGCAGATCATGCCGGCCGCTCGGTCTCGGGATAAGGAGCGCCGTCCTTGTGGCGGTAGACACCATCCCCCGTCCACATCATATCAATGTCCGGATAGGTTCCGCCTGCATCTGTCCCGCCGCTGATGCACACGAAACTGCAATCAGCCTCGCTCACATTGATCACATGATGGCCGTTCTCCACGCCCTTGGGCCAGGCGCAGACATCACCCGGGCGCAGCATAGTCCTGCCGTCATTTTCGACCAGCACTGCCTCACCGCTCAGCATCACCAGCAGCTCGTCCTCGCCGTCATGCCAGTGGCGCTGCGATGACCAGCCGCCGGGTTTGAGCACCACATGGCTGGCACCGAATTCGCTCAGTCCGCTCGCTGGGGCAAGCCTGCGGAACCAGCGCCCGGCCACGTCAGTATTGAACGGCCGCGGGTAGCCGGTGGTGTTTTTCTGTTCGATGGCCTCCAGATCGAGCTTGGGCATTGCTGCACTCCTGCTTGTGTCACGCTGGCATAGCCC
>JANNZB010000583.1:0-4286 GCA_031410395.1 Novosphingobium sp. | reverse complement strand
GCAGGGGTGGATCGCATGGTCATGCTGCTCTGCGGCGTGCAGAACCTGCGCGAGATTACCCTGTTCCCGATGAACCAGCGCGCCGAAGACCTTCTGATGGGCGCGCCGTCACAGCCGGATTTGAAACAAATGCGCGAATTGCACCTGCGCGTGGTCGAGCCGGTCAAAGGCTGAGCGGGTAAAAGCAAGGCTGAGCGCGCAAAATCAAAGTTGAGCACGCTAAAGCAAAGTTAAGCACGGGCACTTGCCAGCGCCCGTGCCATTGATTAGGGCCATTTAACGAATTTCATTTGCCGTTCACAAAGGGAACCATCCATGAGCGACACCGCTGACCGGGTTAAGAAGATTGTAGTTGAGCACCTCGGGGTTGAGGCTGACAAGGTTACTGAAGATGCGAGCTTTATCGATGATCTGGGCGCGGACAGCCTTGACATTGTTGAGCTGGTTATGGCGTTCGAAGAAGAATTCGGCGTTGAAATTCCTGACGATGCGGCTGAAAAGATCGGCACTGTTGCGGATGCGATCAAGTTCATTGACGAAAACAAGGGCTGATCCAGCCTGCTAACCCGGCACCCTGCGCCTGTCGATGGGTGCGCCGGGGGTAACGTGATCGAGATTTCGGCAGGCTCAACCTCTAAACGGTTGGGCCTGTTGTGTTTTCGGAGAGAAGCATGCGGCGTGTTGTTGTAACTGGGCTTGGAATGGTCACCCCCTTGGGAGCTGACGTTGAAACAACGTGGGCGAACATCCTCGCCGGAAAATCTGGCGCAGGGAGGATCACGCATTTTGATGCGAGCGACCAGAAATGCCTGATCGCTTGCGAAGTGAAGTCCGCCGATCACGAATATGGCTTCGATCCGGGTAAGCGCGTCGATCACAAGGTCCAGCGGCAGGTCGATCCGTTCATCATTTTCGGCATTGATGCCGCAGGGCAAGCGCTCGAAGATGCTGGCCTCACCCAAATGACCGAAGAAGAATCGGAAATGGCCGGTTGCTCGATTGGTTCGGGCATCGGCGGCTTGCCGGGCATCGAGAGCGAATCGCTGGTGCTCGCGGAAAAAGGCCCAAGCCGGGTCAGCCCCCACTTTGTTCATGGCCGCCTGATCAATCTAATCTCGGGCCAAGTCTCGATTAAATATGGTTTGCAGGGGCCGAACCACGCTGTGGTCACCGCCTGCTCCACCGGCGCACATTCGATTGGCGATGCTGCGCGGATGATCCGCGATGGCGATGCCGACGTGATGCTCGCAGGCGGCGCGGAAAGCACGATTTGCCCGATCGGCATTGCGGGCTTCGCACAGGCGCGGGCGCTCAATTGCAGCTTCAACGATGCCCCCGAAAAGGCCAGCCGCCCCTATGACAAGGACCGCGACGGTTTCGTCATGGGTGAGGGCGCGGGTGTGGTCGTGCTTGAAGAATATGAAAAGGCCAAGGCGCGCGGGGCGAAGATTTACGCTGAAGTCGTCGGCTACGGTCTCTCGGGTGATGCCTATCACGTCACTGCGCCGCATCCTGAGGGCAAGGGCGCTGAACGGGCAATGCGAATGGCGCTTAAGAGGGCCGGCATGGGGCCGGGTGATATTGATTATATCAACGCCCACGGCACGTCGACAATGGCTGATACGATTGAACTGGCCGCGGTAAAGCGCGTACTCGGCGATGATCTGAGCGGCGCTTCGATGAGCAGCACCAAGTCGGCGATTGGCCACCTTCTCGGAGGGGCAGGGGCGGTTGAAACGATCTTCTGCATCCTGGCGATCCGTGATCAAATCGTGCCGCCAACGCTCAATCTTGATAACCCCGATGAAGGCTGCGAGGGCGTCGATCTCGTGCCGCACGTGGCGAAGAAACGCCGGGTTCGAGCGGCGTTGAATAATTCGTTCGGATTTGGCGGGACCAATGCCAGCGTGATCGTCAAAGCTATCGAGGATTAATTGATGCGGCGTGGATGCCTGTTCAGCGGGCTAGCTGCCATCGTACTGGTGCTTGGTAGCCTCAGCTGGCTTCTGGGCGGCTGGTTCCTGCCTGGGCCGCTCGATGCGGATACGCCGTTTGTTGTTCCCGATGGTGCGGGACTTAGTGAAGTTACCGCCAAGCTGAATGCGGCCCATGTGATCCGCTCCGCTTCAGGCTTTCGCATGCGCGCGCGGATTTTCGGCGCGGGCAGCTCGATCAAGGCGGGCGAATTTATGCTTCCCAAGGGGGCTAGCCCATCTAAAATACTCGCCATTCTTTCAGGCGATGATGTGATCCGCCGCTTCGTCACCGTGCCGGAAGGTATGCCGTCGGTGATGGTGCTAGAACGGCTTTCGGCACAGCAGGTGCTTACCGGAAATATCGATGCGCCGCCCGAAGGCTCAATTCTGCCGAGCACCTATGATGTCGAGCGCGGCGAAAGCCGGCAGACGGTGCTGCTGCGGATGCAGGCAGCGATGCGGCGCACGCTTGCTGAACTGTGGGCCAAGCGCAGCGCAGACTCAGTTGCGAAAACTCCTGCTGAAGCGCTGGTGCTCGCCTCGATTGTCGAGAAGGAAACCGGTAAACCTGCCGAGCGGGCGATGGTAGCGGGGCTTTATTCCAACCGTTTGCGGCAGGGCATCATGCTGCAGGCGGATCCGACGATTATCTACCCGATCTCTCGCGGCAAACCGCTCGGCCGCCGCATCCGGCAATCTGAAATCCAGGCGATCAACGATTACAACACCTATGTGATGGTCGGGCTGCCGCGCGGGCCGATTACCAACCCCGGGCGGGCTTCGATTGAAGCCGTGCTGCATCCGGCAAAAACCGATGCACGCTATATGGTGGCCGATGGCACTGGCGGCCACGCATTCGCCGTAACGCTTGAGCAGCATAATGCCAACGTTCAAAAATGGTTTGCAATCCGCAAGGCGCGCGGTGATTTTTGATCGTCAATTGCGATTAAAGTAAGTGCAATATTCATTCCTACCGATTTCAAAGGTTGGTCTAAATCTCCTGCAAAATCTGACAGGAGATTTTGATGCAAGACCGTGCCATTCCCAACGTCACCCAAAACGCGCGTGCGCGATGAGAGCGTTGGACGCCCCGATCCGTTTCGTTGGCAGGACTTTAACTTGCAAGCGGAGTTCGCGGGCAAGAAGATCTTCGTTTTTTCGCTTCCCGGCGCTTTCACCCCAACCTGTAGCAGCGAGCAATGCCCCGGCTACGAACAGATGGTCGATCAATTCAAGGCTGCTGGTAAAGACGAGAGTTTTTGTGTCTTGGTCAACGATGCCTTTGTGATGTTCCAGTGGGGCAAAATCTAAGACTGGAGGGGTCAAACTGCTTCCCGATGGCAATGGCGACTTCACCCCGCGCACAGGGATACCGATCGACAAGACCCATCTCGGTTTAGGTATGCGTTCATGGCGCTTTGCGATGGTGGTTGAAGACAACGTAGTAACGCACTGGTTCGAAGTGCCGGGCATCAACGGCGTTGGCTCTGATACCGATCCTTATGGCGAATCGGCGCCGGAAAAGGTGCTCGCTGCGCTAAGCTGACGATTTTTTGCTTCACCCTGTTTCAGCCGGACTGGAACCGGGTGTATCAAGCTGCCGATGCCGTTTGAACCCTTCATCATAACAGCCGAAATGCCGCGCGAACTGTTTGCATGGGTCAACGGCTTGCGCCGCCAACATTATCCGGTGGAACGCAACCAACTCGATGCGCATGTCACACTGTTTCATGCGCTGGCACCGTCGCTGCTCGGCGAACTCAAGCCGCTGCTTTCGGCGATGGCAGGCGAATTCAGTGCGCCCGAAGCACGGCTCAATGGTGTGATGGACATGGGCAAGGGCACTGCGCTGGCCATTCACAGCCCCGCGATGCTCGAAATCCGCAGCGACATCGCTTTCCGTTTTCGCGGCGCGCTCACCGCGCAGGATGATCACACCCCTCGGCTACACATCACCGTGCAGAACAAGGTTGATCGCGCCGCTGCCCGGGCTTTGCAAAAGGAACTGGCCGACATCGACCTCACCCGAAAATTTCGCTTCACGGGGCTCGGGCTCCACATCTACAAAGGCGGTCCCTGGCAGACGATCGGCAGCTGGTCGTTTCGCGGGGCGGCGCGGGGCAAACAGGGCGGTTGACCAAGCCCGGTACGCACCCTATGTGCGCCGCTGCACCCGCAAAACGCGGGACGGTGCAGCCCCTTGGGGCGGAGTAGCTCAGCTGGTTAGAGCGCGGGAATCATAATCCTGATGTCGGGGGTTCAAGTCCCTCCTCCGCTACCAGGTTTGATGTCCATAGACGTCCGCATGGT
>JANNZB010000582.1:0-2755 GCA_031410395.1 Novosphingobium sp. | reverse complement strand
TCGAGGCAAACCACGCCACGCTGTCCGGCCACACGTTCGAGCATGAAATTGCCATGTCGCGTGCTCTGGGGATCTTCGGTTCTATCGACGCCAATCGTGGCGATCCGCAGAATGGCTGGGACACTGACCAGTTCCCCAACTCTGTCGAGGAACTGACACTGGCCATGCTGGAGATAATCCGCAGCGGCGGCTTCACCACTGGTGGCTTCAACTTCGATGCGAAGGTCCGCCGCCAGAGTATTGACGCAGACGATCTTTTCCACGGTCACATCGGCGGGGTGGACACCATCGCCCGCGCCCTGGTGCGGGCATCGGCCATTATCGAGGACGGTCAGCTTGAGGCCTTCCGCGCGGCGCGCTATGCCGGGTGGCAGGGCGAATTGGGCCGGGCAATCCACGCGCCGGGCGCCACGCTGGCTGGCATCGCCGATATAGCAATTCAGCGCAACCACGCGCCGGTGCCGAAGTCTGGCCGTCAGGAATGGTGCGAGAATCTGGTGAACAGGTTTTGATGCTGAATTTGGCCGCAGGTGATTACCAACTTGCCCTTGATCCAAGGCGGGGCGGCTCCGTCGCCGCGATGACCTGGCGGGGTGAGGCACTGCTGCGCACTACTTGCGGGCCATCGATACTGGATACAGCGTGCTTTCCTTTGGTGCCATTTTCCAACCGAATCGCCAATGGCAAGTTTAAAATGGGCTGTCTTGAAGTCTGCATTGCGGCGAACATGCCGGGCAGCGATGATCCTCACCCGATCCACGGCTTTGGCTGGTTAACGCAATGGCGTGTGATCAGCGCTGACAACGATGTGGCGGTGCTGGAGCATCACTACCAAGGCGGCGAATGGCCTTGGCCTTACCGTGCCCGGCAAACCTTCGCGCTGAGTGCAGAGGGAGCTACATTCATGCTCGCGCTGGAAAATTTGAGCGGCACGCCTATGCCAGCAGGCCTCGGCTTTCACCCGTATTTCCCGCGGGATGCTGACACCCGCTATCTCGGACTGCATCGCGGTGAGTGGAAGAACAACCTCGATTGCCTGCCAGTCTCACTAGACGAAAAGCAAAAAGCCGCTGACTGGTGGCAGGGGTCGCCGGTTGGCATCCGCCTTGTCGACACCGCCTATACCAGCCGCGAAGGCGCGTTGCAGATCAATTGGCCGTCACGCGGCTTTGGCCTGACGATCACACCGTCAGACAACCTGCCCATCACTGTCGTCTATACGCCAGAGGGCGAGGAATACTTCTGTGTCGAGCCGGTCAGCCACATGACCGACGCCGTCAACTCCACCCTTCCCGACAGCGGTCTCCATTGTCTGGAGCCGGGCGCTACATTGACGGTCAGCATGCAATTCACCGCCCACACCCTCAGCCAAAAGTAACCAGACATGACCTTCCGCCTAGCCCGCCGCGAGGCGATGCTTTCTTCCGCTGTCGTTGCATTGGTAGCGGCACCTGCGGTTTTGGTGGCGGCACCAGCCGTGCATGCCCGCAGCGGCACAGGCTACCGTGATCCGTCGCTACCGATTGCCGCGCGGGTGAAAGACCTGCTGGCGCGTATGACCATCGAAGAAAAGACCGGCCAGATGCGATCGATGTGGTTCAGCAAATCAGCGATCATCGACGGGCAGGGCAATTTTTCGCCCGAGAAAGCGGCAAAGGCGCTGGCGAACGGCATCGGTTAAATCGCGCGCCCACATGATACAGCGGGTTCGCAAAAATGGAATCAGAACCGTTTTCGCGATGTTGCCGACGCTGCAACTTTCGTTAATTCGATCCAGAACTTCTTGGTTGAGAAGACCCGCCTGGGTATCCCAGCGCTGTTTCATGAGGAAGCCGCGCACGGGCTTCTCGCGCGTGGCGCTACCATCTTTCCCATCCCGGCCGGGCTTGCCAGCACTTGGGACACGGAATTGGTCGAGCAAGTGTATCAGGTTGCGGGACGCGAGGCACGGTTGCGCGGCGCAACCATCGTCCTTTCTCCGGTTGTCGATTTGATGCGTGAACCCCGCTACGGTCGCTCGGAAGAGTTTTACGGCGAAGATCCCGTTCTTGTGGCGCAAATGGGTGTGGCCGCTGTTCGCGGGCTGCAGGGGCGCAAGCGTCCGCTGGGGAGCGGTCGCGTCTTCACTACGCTCAAGCATTTCGTTCACGGATCACCCCAGGGCGGCATCAACCTCGCGCCAACCGAGATGAGCGAGCGCACATTACGGGAAAATTACTACGTCCCCTTCCGTGAGATCGTGAAACATGCAGATCCCGCGATCATTATGCCGTCGTATAACGAATTTGAGGGCGTACCGTCGCATGCGAATGTGCATCTCCTGCAAGAGATTGGTCGCCGCGAAATGGGCTTTAAGGGCGCCTATCTCAGCGATTATGACGCCATTAATCATCTCCAAGACCATAACCATGTTGCCGCGACTGCCGAGGATGCTGCAGTTCTGGCGATCAATGCAGGCGTCGCCGCTGACCTTCCTAATGGCGCGAACTATCGCCTCTTGCCCGAGCTCGTGAAGTCCGGCCGCGTTTCAATGGCGCAGGTCGATGCAGCGGTGGGGCAGATTCTGGCGCTCAAATTTGAGGCAGGGCTGTTTGAGAACCCCAATATTGATGCGGTGCGCGCGGTTTCTGATGTCAACATGTTGATTTCCGTTGAGAGTTGACCCGGGAGGGGCATAAATTTCCACTGAGAAGTGACCCATGTTTGAACCACCTCTGACCGACGGTTTGGAGGTAGCATGGAGTGATCGACATGG
>JANNZB010000581.1:0-4443 GCA_031410395.1 Novosphingobium sp. | reverse complement strand
GTTTTCAAACTGGCCGGGGAGAACGTGGAGGCGGCTGGCGGTCCAGACGCTTCCCGCCTTGTAGCTGGCTTCTTGTGCCATGGCCGGTGTGGCCATCGCGGCGGTGACCATCATAGCCGCACCAAACAATGCTGATTTCAGGATTTTCATTTTCGCTCTCCACTCACTTGCCCCTCACAATGAGGGAGCCTCCGATACGAATTGCGGGCCCGTTCGTCAGACCGTGATCGGGGCGTTGCTGCTTGCGCAATATTCATCCCCAGTCCTACGCAGACACATTTCCCCGCTGGCAAAACCGGGGTTTCCCGGCCTGCCTTAAGCGTTTAAAATGTCTGCGTTCCCTGATCAGGATAGTGCGTTGACGCTACGTCATCCGTCAATCTGCCCTACCGTCAATAAAGCGTCAATTTGGCGTCAATTCTTATGAAATGCGATTACTCGGTGGCGGCAGCAGATCGGGCCAGCCATATTTATCCCACGCCGCCGCCATGCCAATCCGCTGCGCAAACGGGATGAATTCGCTGTGCTGCCAGATGCGCCTGATCGGATCGACGTCGGTCCACAACTGCAGAAGGCTGAGCATGTTGGCAGGGCTGATGTGATCACCCAGCGATTTGAAGGTCAATTCCGCATTGCCCGTAGAAATGGCGGGGTTGGTAATCGCCAGATCAGCCTTGTCGTGCAGGGTGGCGTGCATCATCTCCAGCCACTGGAAGTATATCAGCCGGTCTGCCTCTTGCCCGCTGCAGATGCCCTTCGCCCCGACCTGCCAGTAGGTGTCCATCAGTTCGGGAGTCATCGTGCCGCTACCGATTGGCGGCAAGATCATGGAATTGACCAGCTGTTTGCTCAGCAGATATTGTTCAATCGCCAGATCGTGCTGGCCCAGGGCTGCCGAGGCGACAGCGAGAAAGATAGAAGGCCAGCCAAGATCGACCACGCGCTGGCCTACCGCCTGAGCCGCCACCAGATCGCCAGAGCCCATGTGGATCGCCCACAGCAGCGCGTACTTGCGGGGGTCTACCGGGTCGCGGTCGATGGCGTCTATGACATAGGGCGCTGCTTGTTTTGTCCGGCCGCAATAGATCAGGAATGAGCCCAGACGCATTGTCACCGCCGAATTTTCAGGTTCGCGACGATAGCCCTCGAACGCAAGGTCGAGCGCGCCGACGATGTCATTCTGAGTCCATTGATGCACCCCCAGAAGAGAATAGGAATAACCCAGCTCGGGTGAAAGCGCCATGGCGCGGCGTGCGCAGTCTGCCATGCGCTGCGACGCAGCGTTGCGATCAAGGCATTGCGTATAGACCGCCACCAACTGATGCGCTTCGGCAAGCCAGACCCAGCACTCGGCAAAATCAGGATCAAGCGCCAGCGCCTCATCAAACAAGCTGATTGCCTTGTCCAATATACCATCACCGAACACCTGCGCGCACAGCGAACGACCTTGCAAGTACAGATCATAAGCTGCTTTGCTGTGGGTTAGCCCGCGCACCAGCGGCGGCTGCATCGTTATGCCGAGCGCACCGCCAATTGCCGCCGTCACGGCCTGCGCAACGGTTTCCTGAAGCGCAAAGACATCGTCAAACGTGCCATCAAACCGTTCGCCCCACAGCTCGAACCCGGTGTCACCGCCAATCAGATGAACATGGATGCGAACCCGCTCCCCCTGCCTTTGCACCGATCCTTCGATCAGGTGTGAGACACGCAGGGCATCGGCAATGCCGGTCGGCGACAATTCGCTGTCCCTGAAATGGAACGATGACGTGCGACCCGCGACCACCAGCTGAGGCACCTGACCAAGCGTGGTGATCAGTTCATCGACCATGCCGTCGGCAAAGTAATCGGCGCGATCAAGGCTGCCCAACGCCTGAAACGGCAGAACGGCAATCCGCGTTTTGCCGCCTGTGAGACTGGCTGCGGCGACTGTCGGGGTGAGCGGCTCCCTTGCCGTCCACGCGTCAAGCAAGCGCTGCCGCAGCGGATGATCGCCAGCTTGTTCGATTTCATCGAGGGCCAGCATCACGGCGTCGCGAAGGCGTTTGGAAATGGCCTCGCGATAGCCACCCAGCCACGCACTGAACGGATCGCCAAAGTTGAGGTGATCGAGAAGCGGCTTGTTGCCAATCTCGATCAGAGCGGTGATCGCGTCGTCATAACGCCGGGCTGCGAGCGACTGCATCAGTTCATCGAAATCGGTCTGCACATTGGCAGCGATCAATCCGATATGCTCGCGCGTTGCCGTGATTATGGGATGGCCGATCTCGTCGCGGACTTTGCCCAGTTCAAGAAGGCATTGCCTGAGGCTGGCCTTAGCCTGCGCCTCAAAACGCCCCGGCCACAACAGCCGGGTGACCTGTTCGCGGGCCAGCAATCGATCAGGTTCGAGCGAAAGCATCGCCAGCAAGGCGCGCGAGCGGCGATTGGTCACCGCAACCGGGCTGCCAGTCGGCCCTGTCAGTGAAAACTCGCCGAAAAGTGAAACGCGCGCGGGGGCATCAGTTGCGGTCAGCACCGACTGTCCTACTCGCTCCGCTCCCCAGTCAGCCGCCACCAAATTCCCTCCGGACCTTGAGACGATGACAGCCTCGTTGGAAAGATGCAACACGTGAACTTGGCGACGTGGACGTGCAGCCAAACATTGGCGGTCACCTGAGAGTTTGCTGTGCGATCAAGGAGATCGACGAGATGATCAAACGCTGTCGAGTTCAAGCGCGAAGCGCGGCGGATATAAAGCCAGCCGTGCCCGCATGATGGGATAAGTGACCCGCGCAAAACCGTTACTTGTCGAGATTACTGACTGCACCTTTGGGTAGGTATTAGGATTACCCGCGAACGACTAGGGCACGTTTCAGACAGGCACTCCGACCGCCTCCCCGGGGGCCTGTCTGACTTCGAGGCCGCGGGCTCCGGCACCCACCCTGATAGGCTCGCGGCCTCATATTTGTTGGAGGAGCCTGTGGCAGTCTGTGAAAGCAAGCTCCAAGCCGATCCGCGCAATTTTGTTGACGAAAGCGGCGAGCAGTATCGCGTGTTCGCGCCTTGGCTCAAACGCGATCGAAGGCAGTCCGCCCGCAACGCATGCGAAATTCTTGACCGATGGCCAAAATGCGCAAGAAATCAGATCTGCCGGAGAAGTTATGCGCCACATGCGGCCTGCCGTTCAGCTGGCGAAAAAAGTGGGCGCGCGATTGGGAAAATGTGCGGTTCTGTTCTGATCGCTGCCGATCAGGAAAGCGCAGCGAGAAACCGGGCTGAATCAGCAGCAACTTCCGCCTTCTTCGCATCGCTGAACTTGTCCCATGTTCGCACCATCGGACCCATGCGCGGGTTATTTCTCAGGCGATCAAGATGCCGGGCGATAAAGTCCCAGTAGAGATAATTGAACGGACAGGCGTTTGCGCCCGCCTTGGCTTTGACATCATAGGCACAGCCCGCGCAATAATCGCTCATCCGGTCAATATAGGCGCCGCTTGCCGCATAGGGTTTTGATGCGAGCAGCCCGCCATCGGCGAACTGACTCATGCCGATGGTGTTGGGGGCCTCCACCCATTCATAGGCATCGGCATAGACCGCCAGATACCATTCATGCACCTCATGTGGATCGATCCCGGCCAGGAGGGCGAAATTGCCGGTAACCATCAGCCGCTGAATATGGTGAGCATAGGCCTCATCACGGGTTTGCTCAATGCATGCGTGCATACACGCCATGTCGGTTTTGGCCGACCAGTAGAAATCGGGTAACCGGCGGGCAGCCCCCAGGGCGTTACGGCGGACATAGTCCGGCCCTTCGCGCCAATAGATACCGCGAACGAACTCGCGCCAGCCGATAATCTGACGAATGAAACCTTCGGCAGCATTGAGCGAAACCCGGCCAGCGCGGTATTCAAATTCCACCGCATGACACATTTTCAGTGAATCGAGCAGTCCGCAGTTAAGGTAGAGTGAGACGACGGCATGATAGAGATATTTCTCCCCCGATAGCATCGCGTCCTGATAGTCTCCGAAGTGAGGGAGCGCGGCGCGGAGGAAATGCGCAAATGCCGCCTCGGCTTGGGCGCGCGTGGTGGCAAACCAGAACGGTTCGATCTTGCCGAAATGGCCGTCAAACCGTTCCGCGACCAGATCCAGCACCGCGCAGGTTGTGGCATCGGGTTCAAACCGGAGCGGCTGCGGCATCAGGAGATCGTGTTTTGCCGGTTTGCGATTATCATGATCGAAGTTCCACTGCCCCCCTTCAGGCTGGTCGCCAGCCATCAATAGACCAGTAGTGCGCCGCATCTGGCGATAGAAGTACTCCATGCGCAGCGCCTTGCGCCCCTCGGCCCAGTGTTCAAACTCTTCAGGGCTGGCGATAAACCTGTCATCGGCAAGCACTTGTACACCGGGCCAGTCTTGCATGAGATTTGACAACCGCCATTCGCCGGGCTGAGTGACAACAAC
>JANNZB010000580.1:0-4905 GCA_031410395.1 Novosphingobium sp. | reverse complement strand
CCCCGGGGTACGATAAAAACCGCTTTCCATTGCCGCCTCAAGCTTTTCGAGCAGCACGCGTTCGCTGGGGCTGAGTTCATCGGGCGATCTGGGGCGGCGGGCGTTGTCGCCGGTTCCGGTTTCGACCAAAAGTTCGCGCTCGGTGCGCAACAGCACGCCGCCAGCGAACAGCGTAAGCGCCTCGATCAGCAAGGCATTAGCCAGATGGAGTTCAGGATTGGGGGCCGTGGGGCCAAAAGCCAGTTCGAAACTGAGAATGCCCACTGCCTCAAGCGCGGTCAGCAGCGGCAGCCAGGTGCGGACCAGCCTGCGTTTTTCGACGAGATCATCGTCGCGGCCCATCCAGGCACAACGGAACAGGTCGAGCATCAGCACCAGCGAGGCCACGTGGATGCCAACAAATCCCACACGCCAGAACGCCTGAACAAAAGTGCCCACGTAGCAGCAGGCGATCAGGAACACCCCCACGCCAATCGCCAATCGCCGATCCGGTGCGCGCTCAAACAGGTGTCGGGCGAACAGCCACGTCCAGAAAGGGGTCATCAGCGAAAACACATCGAAAACAAATGTGAGTTGCCAAGACATTCCAAAGCCCGGCTCGCTGTGGATGACATAGGCGGCAGAGCCGATCAGCAGCCCCGCGAGCGACAGCTTGAGCGGGCGGCGGGCGCTGCCCAGCAGCACGACCATCAGGATCAGCATGCCGGACCCGACGGTGATCAGCCGCACGGCAAGGTTGATCTGTTCAATCATCGCCGCTTGCGCAGCCACAGGATTGACCAGTCGCCGTTTACCAACCGCGCGGCGAGGCGCATTCCGGCACGGCGGCAGGCGGCGCGGACCTGGCCTTCCTGCGTTTCGAGCAGGCCTGCGAGCAGCAGATGGCCGCCGGGGGTGAGCGCGCTGGCGAAATCCGGCGCAAGGCTGATCAGCGGTCCGGCGAGGATATTGGCGATCACCAGATCGTATGGCCCGCGCGCTGCCAGCAGCTTGTGCTCCATGCCATCAGCCACGAGCATGGTCAGCGCGCCCGCCCGCGCGCCCTGCGCCACGCCATTTCCCCTGGCATTGTCCGCGACCACAGAGGTGCAAACCGCGTCAATATCACTCGCAGTCGCCAGCGCGCGCGGCCACAGGTGGAGCGCCGCAAAAGCCAGCAGGCCGGTGCCGGTGCCAATGTCAGCCAGATTGCGCACCACAAGGCCTTGCGCCTTCATGTGGCTGAGCATGGCAAGGCAGCCCGCCGTTGTCGCGTGCTGGCCGGTGCCAAACGCCTGACTCGCCGGGATGACGAAATCGCGGATGCCGGGATCGGAGCAGGCGGGATGATCGGGTGTGTGGACGTAAAACCGCCCCGCCATGATCGGCTCAAGCCCCTGCTGGCTCTGCGTCAGCCAATCGACATCGGGCAGCTTCTCTATGGCAAATGGCGGAGGCGGCCCCGCAAACAGACTGGCAATCGCTGCTTTGTCCGCCTTGGATGGCTTGCGCGGCATCCATGCTTCAAGTTGCCAGTCTTCAGGCTTTTCCTCGGCTATTTCACTACCCGAAAGGACGATTTCGGGGTCCCAATCCCACGCATCTTCGTGCGCCAGCAGCGCGGCTTCGATGGTCGTGCGCGATGCGAAGGTCGATATCTTCCAGCTCACTTGGCTAGGTTTTCCTGCGCGAGCCGCTTTTCCAACCTGGCCAGCCCGGCTGCGGCATAGGATTTACAGGCGATGGGATCGATCAGCGGGGCCTTGCCGGAAAGCCGATTGAACATATTGCTCGGCGCGGGATGCGGGGTAAGGAGGATGTCGCAGGGCAGGGCGCTCACCCGGTCAAGGCCGGCCCGCGCCGCCGCAACCCTCTCGGGGTGATCGGTGAAGCGATAGGCGTCGGAGGAAATTGTGCTGATGCTGTCCGCCAGCGCGATCGTCAGACACTTGCCCTGCTCGCAGCTGCGCCATGTCCAGCTGGTCGAGCCGGGCGAATGGGTGGGGGTGGCGTGCGCGGTGAAGGCCGAGTCGCCGAGCATTAGCGATGCCCCGTCGCGCAGCACCCGGTCAACGCGCGCGGGTTCCATCATCGTGGTCAACACCATGAACTGCGGATCGTCCGGATAGGGCTTTCCGCTGGTCAGCGCCTTCGCCGCGAACGGCCCCACCGCCAGCCGTGCTTCCGTTGCCCTTTGCAAAACGGCAAACCCGCCAGCGTGATCGAAATGTTCGTGGGTTGAGAATATCCATTTGATATGCGCCGGATCGAAGCCGAGCGCGCGGATATTTGCCAGCACCAGCGGCGCGGCTTCCTTTGGCCCGCCGTCAATCAGCACCAGCCCGGCGCGGGTGTTCACCAGCACCACGGTGATCCCGCAGGTGCCGACGTACCATGCCTGACCGTGAATGTGCGCAGGCGGGGCAGGATCAGCCCAGCCTTCGCGGCCTGCGCATGCCGTCAGCAGGTCAGACCTGGCGGGCGTGCTTGCAGACGGAGAAGGCGCGGCGCTGCTCAGCGCTGCCCATGCCACCAACCCAAATGCCGCCGCCACCAGCCTACCGGACATAACTCGCCCCGTTGGCGTCGAGCGTCGCCCCGGTCATCGATCCCGGCGCATCGAGCGCGCAGAACACCACCATCGCGGCGATTTCCTCAGGGCTCGCCACCCGGCCGAGCGGGATATCCGCGAGCAAGCCCTCGCCGCCCCGGCTGGCGAGATATTCACCTGCCATGCCGGTATCGGTGAAGCCCGGCGCGACGGCAAAGCTCAGCACGCCATCGTGCGCATAGGCCCGGGCAATCGTTTTGTGCAGCGCCAGCATCCCGCCCTTTGACGCCGCATAGTGCCAGTGATCAGGCGAATCGCCCCGGTGCCCGGCGCGGCTGGCGACGTGGACAATCCGGCCCCCGGTCCCTTCCGAAAGCCAGTGCCGCACGGCAAAACGCGATAGCTGCGCCGCGCTGGTCAGGTTGATCCGCAGGGTATCCTCCCACGAATCGAGCCACTGAATGTCCGAGACATCGAGCGGGTTTGCCTCGAACAGCCCGGCGTTGTTGATCAGCACATCGATATGCCCGCTGGCACGGTCGAGCGCTTCTTCCCACACCTCCTGCGGGGCGGGGGGATCGGCAAAGTCTGCGGCAATCGTATCGCCATCGATCGCGCGCGTCGCCTGGCCGATCACCGCAACCCCGCGCCCGCGCAAAGCCCGCGCAATCGCCGCGCCAATCCCGCGCGATGATCCGGTGACGAGGGCAGTGGTCTGGGTCATGGGGGCGGGGATAGGGGTTTTGGGCGCGATTGCCAGACCTGTAGTAGCAAGATCGCAAAGTTGGCAGGAGATGACAGCCCCGAAGCGAGCAATACGAGTGCGGCATTTGCCGCATCTTCGTTCACGAGCGGCGGCTTAACGGACATTAGCGGCGATCATCCGTGCGGCGACCCACCGCGAGCCAAATGCACGAGAAGCCTGCAGAGAGGAAAGTTTGCCATAGGCTCTCCTTGCTGACCCCCCCTCTCAGCGCGAATCTGCGCCTGCCAAGATATTGATGCCAAAACTCCATAACCACCTTTTGCCGCGCCTAACGTAGAGAGAGGTGCCCCAAATGGGCCATACATCCTGCCCAAAGCACTTGCCATTAGTGGTGGCGCGCACCGTCAATATGCCGAAGTCGGGTGCGAACATCGTGGCCTTTGCACCGCCGATGTCGAAGCTCTTCACATCGCAGCCTTCGCCTGACCATGCCTTCAAGGCTTCGGGGCGCGTCGCGATGTGGTTGCCGAAAATGTCGATGAACTGGATGGAGGTGCCCAGGAGCGCGTCGATGCGCTTGGCATCGCGATCCCTCCACGCGCTCCAAACTGCCTGTTCGCGAGCTAGCAAGGTTTGCGTGGAAGTGTCACTACGCGTCGGGCCGCCGGTCCAAAGCTCGCTCGCCGCGGGTTTGGTCGCCTTCATTGGATCGACGATTGCCGACTGGGCGCGAAAGGCTGCTTTCCACTGTCCGGCCTCGCGGACATAAACGGTGGCGGTGTAGGAAGCCGGCGCCAGTTGCTCGCCGTCGCAGGTACCGTTCACCTCGGTCTTGTGCGTCAAAACCGCGGCGTCCGGCGTCAATTGGCTGACCTGCTTTTCCATCAAGCGATAGCTGCCGATCTGGCAGCCCGAACCGCTCAAAACGCGCTTGGCCGCGCTTTTGTCGAGCCTTCCCGAACGACCCCAGCCTACAAATTTCTCAGAAAGAAACGCTGCCCAAAACTTCGTATCACCCGACCGCCATGCTGCGTAGGATCGCTCCTCAAGCGTGCCGAGCTTTCCAGCCAAGTCCTGAGCGGCGCTCGATCCATCACTTCGCTCGGCTACCTGCGCGTATCCGCAGGTAGATACTGCAACGGTGGCGCAGATCGCTAGCAGCGCCGAGAAAGTCGTGCGCCAACCGGTATTCATTTTTAGCCCCTACAAAAGTCTTCCGACGATAGCAAAAGCATAACAAAGCAGAGGACGAACACAACTATAACCTTTTTCCGCCGCAACTTTGTATGACCAGTTCGGTTCGTTCGTACAGACACGACGCTGTTAATGTACGGCAAGTGTTCGCAGATTGTCACCTTGTCCCAAAAGTCACGGAAGGGTTGGAAGCTGCCATTTAAGCGCAGCAAGCTAAATACCGCATATGTACCTAAAGCAGACCGTCAAACCCAGACAATTCCCCCGCTTCCCCGCATGCTAGATCGCCCCGCCATTCTTCAGCCAGGCCGCACAATCTGCGCCCAGTTCCGTCTCCGCTTTGGCATCAAACGCCAGACACTCTTCTGCGCTCAGTACATCGCGCCAACGGCCATTAGTACCTTTGTTGATAAAGGTTTCAGCGCCGCCCTCCCAGAAAATGCCTCCCGCAGGTGCGCAGTTCGATGCGTGTGTT
>JANNZB010000579.1:0-17046 GCA_031410395.1 Novosphingobium sp. | reverse complement strand
TTTGGTTCGGCCCAGTACCAGAGCTTCTATCGCAGTGTTTCGGTGACCCCACCTCGCGAATTCGGTGTCAGCCTGCGCATCGCTGTAGGTTCGCGCTGATAGCAGACGCCATAACGGCGATGAGCTTCGGCCCGGTCAGTGTCCTCCCAAGGGCTGGCCGGGCCGAAGTGATTCTGGGGCACGGCGGAGCGCGAAGGTCCTCACATTGCGGCGCTATTACGGCGTCATCACGGCGACATTGGGGCCGCGAACAGTTGATGTCATCATCCTAACACTCGTTGTCACAAGCCATTGAATCACCGCTGGATTACCTGAGGGCCTAGTAATTTGCCGTATCAGGGGGCCAGATGTTTTCTCCATCAATCCGTGGCGCATTGTGTGCAGCCGTTGCCGTGGCTGCCCTTTCGGCTCCGGCCTTTGCGCAATCGGCGCAGGCCAGTTTCGAAGCCCAGTATCAGGCGCTCGCCGCCGAGGAAAAGCAGCGTGCGGGCGATCCGGCCTATGACTATGCGCTCGGCGTCGCGGCGGCAGATTCAGGGCATTTTGGCGCGGCGATCATCGCGTTTCAGCGGGTGCTCGCGGTTCAGCCAAAGCACGCTCAGGCCCGCGCCGAACTCGCCCGCGCCTATGCGATGGCGGGGGATATCGATACCGCCAAGGCGCAGTTCGCCACCGTGGTGGATGATCCCAGCCTGCCCGATCCGGTGCGCCAGCGCTTCACCGGCTTCGTCCGCCAGTTCGACAAGCAGATCAAGGGCGGCGGATCGAGCGTCTCTGGATTTGCTGAAGCTTCGGTGGGCCATGACAGCAACATCAACGCTGCGACTGACCTTGCGGCGATCACCATCCCGCTGTTCGCCGCGCTCGGGCCAGGCACACTCGGGGCAGGGGCCAAAGCCACCAGCGATGAATATTACGAGCTTGGTGCAGGGCTTTCGGGCGTGTTTGGCGTCAGCCGTCAGGACCGCGTCTTCGTCAGCCTGCTCGGTAACTGGCGCGACAATTTCAAGAGCGCGGCTTTCGATCAGGCGAGCGCCACCGGCACCGCCGGGTTCGCGCACAGCTTTGCCAATCGCGATGTGCTCTCAATCTCTGGCCAGGTGCAGAAGTTCTGGCTCGGCCACGCTGCCTATCGCACCGCCTATGGCGCAATCGGGCAATTTACCCACCGCCTGTCTGGTGGCCGCGCGCTGTCATTCTCAGGCCAGTGGAATCGGTTTACCTATGATACCGACCCGCTGCACGATGCCAATCGCTACACGCTGGGCGTTGGCTATGTCACCAAAGTGCTCTCGGCCAGCCTGATCGGCGGGCATGAAGAAACCCGGCAAGCAGCGGGCGATGCCAATTCGAACACCTTTGCTGGCGGCAGCATCGGCGCGGAAGTTCCGCTGTCAAAGCGCGTCGCGCTGATCGGCGGGGCGGCGTTCCAGTACAGCAAATACGATGCCGCTGATCCGCTGTTCCTGACACGCCGCGAAGACAAGCGGGTCGATCTTTCGGCGGGCGTGAAGTTCGCCGTGGCCCACAACCTCTATCTCCAGCCAAAGGCGACCTACACCCGCAACTGGAGCAATATTGCGCTTTATGACCACCATCGCTGGACCGCCTCGGCTGGTCTGCGTTTCGAATTTTGATGTCTCGACGTCCGGAGATTACTGTGATGCGCTCTACCCAAAACCGCCGCTTCCTCACCTCAAGCCTGATCGCCGGGGTTTCCGTGCTGGCGCTGTCATGCCCTGCGCTGGCGAGCGAAACACTGTTCGCCAGCGATGCCCAGATTGGCCGGGCAACTTCCGCCGGTGAACGGGTGACTCAGCAGGGCGGGCTCACACAGGTGCGGCTCGATAATGGCGGGACAGCATCTTTCGTCGATGGTGCCAGCTTCCAACTGCGCGCCGATGGCTCGGTCGATCTGTTCTCGGGCAGCGTTACTGTGGCGGGCGGTGAAGGAGGTGCGGTTGTCGTTCACCTCGCCAATGAAGGCGAAGGACGCGTTCAGGGCGCAGGTTCGGCCGCCAGCTTCAACGTTGATACGCGCGAGGGCAAGCGGCCTGAAATTCGCGGCCACGTGCTCAATGGCACCGCGCTGGTCAGCTTCGGCACAGGCAACCCGCAGTCGTTCCAGACCGGCGAGATGTGGCGCAGCAAAGGCGGATCGGCCCGCCTTGCTGTCGCCAACGGCGCGGCGAGCGTGCCTGATGCGGCTGGCGGCGATCAGCTGCAAGTTGAGGTCATGGGCCGGGGCGAAGGCAGCGGGGGGCTAGTCGCTGCAGCCAATAACGGCGTGCCGGTGGTGCTCGGCGATGCGCTCGCCGCAGCAGGCGCATCGGGTGATATTATTGCCGCCGCGCGGCGGGTTCAGGCAGCTTCGGTCAACCCCAGCATTGAAACCTATCCATCGGGTGATCTTGCTCTGCTGGTCGGCTATGCCGGGCGCTTGAACGGTGCCTATGGCGGCGTGCCTTTTAACGGCGCGGCGGCGGATATCATCCGCACCTATCTGCAATTCCTTGCAAGCGGCGGATCGCAGGCGAATTTCCTCACCTCTTATGCCGGGTTCACGCTGCAATTCCTCGATCTGATGCGCGCGGGCGCACTGCCAAGCTCTTTCCGGGGCTCAAGCCTCGCCCAGATCAACAGTTTCATATCCTATCGCGGACGCACGGTTGGCTTCGGCGGGTTGAGCGCGCAGAACAAGGTGCTGATCGATAACTACCTCGCGTTCATTCTGGGCGGCGGCAATGCCGATCAGTTCCTCGTGCGCTATACTGACCTGACAGCCTCCTATTTCACCTTCCTGCGCGGAGGCGGCACCCCGGCGGCGTTCACCGGGGCGAGCCAGAGCACGATCACTGCCTACCTTACTTTCCTGCGCGATGCCGGGCTTCTGGGGCAGCTAAATGCGCAGAACCAGTCGTTGCTGACAGCATACCTGCAAAGCCTAACCGCGAATGGCGCTGGGCTGGCTTTCGCCGACCAATACCGCGACTCGCTGAACTATTATTACCTGTACCTCCAGCAGGGCCGCCTGCCTTCGACCTACACGGCGGCTGATCTGGCGGCGCTGCGCACATATCTTGAATCGCTGAAGGCCACCGGGCTATTTGATGTGACGCTGGGCAGTCAGGCCTCGTTCTTCAACGGCTATCTCGTCTACCTGCAGGGCGGCGGCACGGTTGATGGTTACGGCCAATTGCCAGCCAATATTTTCGCCAGCTACACGCTCCAGCTCAACGCCTATTACGCGTTCCTGCGCGATGGAGGCTTGCCATCGGCCTACACCGTGCTGACCCAGGCTCAGATTTCAGCTTACCTCACCGCGCTGCAAAATGCCGGGGCGACAAGCCGATATCTTGGCGATCTCAGCACTTTCTGGACCAATTATTTCGCTTGGTATTCGGCCAATAACAATCCTGATCTTTTTGCCGGGCTACCTGCGGTGAATTACCCCGCCTTTGCGGCAGCATTGAACACCTATTACGCCTATTTGGCGGGCGGCGGACTGCCATCGGGCTATACTGCTCTGACGCAGGCGCAGTTGCAGCAGTACATCAACGCGCTGATCGCCGCCGGGCGGAGCAGTGAACTGCTCGGCCGCAATTCCAGCTTCCTCACCGCCTATTTCGCCTATCTGACCGGCGGCGGCGTCGCCAACAATTACAGCGGCCTGCCAATTTACGCGACCTATACCTCAGCGCTCAACACCTATTACATCTACCTTCAAGGCGGCGGCGTGCCGAGCGGCTATACCCTGCTTAACGCTGCGCAAATTCAGGCTTACCTGCAAGCATTGTTCAGCGCGGGCGTTTTCAACACGCTGATAACTGGGGACGCGCAGACATTCCTAACCAGCTATTACACTTATATCACCGGCGGCGGCACGCCCAACGGTTATTCGATGCTGCCAGTTTACACCAGCTACACGACGGCGCTGAATGCCTATTACGCCTACCTTCAGGGCGGCGGGCTGCCCAGCGGCTATACCGCGCTGTCACTGGCGCAATTGCAGGCCTACTTGCAGGCGCTGATCAATGCAGGGGTGTTCAATACGCTGTTCGCGGGCAGCTCAGCGACGTTCTTTGAAGGCTATTACACCTTCGTTTCGGGCGGCGGTACGGCGAATAACTATTCGGGGCTGGCAACGATCAACGGCGGCAGCGGCACCACGCCGACCCTGGCGATTGGCGTGAGCGGAAACTTCAACGTTTCGATCGCATCGAGCGGACTCTATGCGGGCGGCCCAGCCGATCCGGGCGTCGGCGCGGTTTCGTTTGATGCGCAAGGCAAGCCGACTACTATCGGTTTCTATGGTGCGCCCGTCACCGCGACCCTGCGCGATTTTTCGTCTGGCACCGGCTATGTCCTCGGGCGTTTTGGCGGCGGAACATTTGGGTCAGGCGTGACGCAAAAAAATTACGCGGCCAATGATGGCGCGCATTTCGCCATGTTAACGCCAACCACGGCGATCCCTACCACCGGGACCGTATCCTACACCGTTGTTGGGCAGACCACCCCGACAGTTCCGGGCGGTGCGAGCACCTTCACAGGTGCGGGCCTCAACCTGACACTCGGCGTCACCTTCGGCAGCACGCCAAAGTTTGGCTATCGCGGAAGCATTACCGGGGCGCTTAATGGGCAAGCGGTTTCGCTGTTCGTCGCCAGTCCCGGCGGGGCCACTGCGCCGTCACTCACCAACGTATTTTTGAGCCAGGGCGCGCTTTCGCTTTATGGCGGAACCAGTGCGCTCAGTTCAGCTACAGGTGCGGTCTGCACCGGCGCGCAGACGTGCAGTTTTGCCGCGAATTTCATTTCGGGCGGCGCTGGCGCATCGATGTTCGCGCTCGGCTATGGCATCATCGATAACGCCAACAACAACTCGATCCTCAACGGCGCGGCAGTGCTGGGCAATGGCCTGGCATTAACACCAACGGTCACGACGAAAACCTACGCCAACCAGCTGTTCGCCTCGGTGTTCAATGGCAGCAGCATCGCTTATGATACCACCACCATCGTCGCGACGCCCGATGGCAAGCTGACAAGCTTTGTCACCTCGGGCGGCTCGCTGATCCAGCGCGGAACCAACAGCGACTATGACAGCGGCGGGATTGACGGCGTGATCGGCTGGACTCGCTGGGCCAATGGCGCGACCCAGACGCCGTCCGGCACATCGGGCAATACCTTTGCGCTTACCGGCGGAGAGGCAAGCATCTGGGGCACTCGTACCACGGCAGTGCCAACGTCGGGTACGGCGACCTATACGGTGCTGGGATCGACCACCCCGGTCTATCACGTCAATGCCACCGGGACCGATACGCTTGGCACGCTCAAATCCGCTTCGCTCACGGTGGCCTTCGCCACGCTCAAAGTGGGCGTGTCGGGCGTGGTCAATGGCGGCGGCAACGATTACACGTTCACCTCGGCGGGCGGCACCGCTGCACCTTCGATCGCGCTCAGCCCGACGAATTTCAACAATCTTAGCAGCACCGCATCAGTTACAGGCGGTGCGCTGACTTCGGGCGCACCAGGGACCGGCACGCTGAGCGTTTTCCTCGCGGGACCGGCGGCGAGCAACGCAGGGCTGACCTACAAGCTCAACACCACTGCCACGGGCAGCGAATTCGTCTCGGGCGCTATCGCTTTTGGCAATCCGGTGATTGCTTCAAGTGGCGCATCAGCCCCAACCGGCACCGGCTTGATCTTGCGCGCGGTCGGCAAGACTTATCTGCCTGGCACCGGCACTCGTTCAGCGGAAGGCACGTTCAGCAATGACAACGCCAGCGTGACGGCCACGGCAGATGGCCAGTCCACTACTGCAACCTGGCAAACCGGAGCCGGGATCGCGACCCGCCTGACTGCCAGCAATTTCGATTTTGGCACTGCTGGTGGTGTGATCGGCTGGACACGGTGGGCAGGCGGTACTGACCGGCAAGTTGACGGGAGCGTAACCTATACAGAAGAAACCCCTGCGAATGGCGGCATCGCCCAGATCTGGGGCACGCCGGTAAGCAATATGCCAATAACCGGCACTGCCACCTATACCATGATAGGCGGCACACGACCGGTTAGCCAGGCAGTGTCTCCCGTAGCTCCGGGGACAATCAATAACGCTCATTTTGCTGTCAATTTCGGCACGTTAAAGGCTGGCTTCGATGTCAATCTGACACTGGGTGGTCAAACCTATTCCTATGGTTCGACAGGCGGTGCCACCAGCCCAGCAATGGCGATCGCCAGCAATGGCACTTTCAGCGAGTTCGGCAACACCGCGCACATAACCGGCTTCCTTGCGGGTCCGGGCGCGACTTATGCCGGTGTTTCTTACAACATCTTCGCCCCCGGGGTGAGCGGGGTCATCGCCTTCGCAAAGCCAGGGCCGTAATCCCGTAGCAACCAAATTTGTGCCGGGGCCAGTAGCTGACCTTACCTAACCGGCAGTGTCCCCAGCTCGGCGATCTTCTGCTTGCCGAGCTGGGCCAGATGCACCTCATCGGGGCCATCGGCAAAGCGCAGGAAGCGGGCATTGGTGAACGCCTGAGCGGCGGGGAATTCGTCGGTCAGCCCGACCGCGCCGTGGACCTGCATCGCCCGGTCAGCCACTGCCTGACACATGCGCGGGGCGATGATCTTGATCGCGGCGATCAGGTCTTTCGCTGCCTTGTTGCCATAGCGGTCCATCGCGTCGGCGGCCTTGAGCGTCAGCAGGCGGGCCTGCTCGATCTCACAGAATGACAGCGCGATATCCTGCCGGATCGATCCCTGCTCGGACAGCTTTTTGCCAAACGCCACGCGGCTTTCTGCCCGCCGCACCATCGCTTCAAGCGCGCGCTGGGCCTGGCCGATCAGCCGCATACAGTGATGAATGCGGCCTGGCCCCAGTCGGCCTTGGGCGATCTCAAACCCGCGGCCTTCGCCGAGCAACAGGTTTTCCTTGGGCACCCGCACATTGTCGAAGGTAATCTCGCAGTGCCCGCCGGGGCCATCATAGGCGTGGAGCACGCTAAGCGGGCGCACGATCTTCACGCCGGGCGTATCAGGCGGAATGATGATCTGCGAATGCTGCTGGTGGCGGCCAAGTTCATCATTGGGCGTGCGGCCGATCAGCACCATCACCCCCAGATTGGGGTCCATTGCGCCCGAAATCCACCATTTGCGGCCATTGATGACATAGTCATTGCCATCGCGCACGATCGTGGTTTCAAGATTGGTTGCATCGGACGAAGCAACGTCAGGCTCGGTCATGGCATAGCAGGACCGGATCTCGCCCGCGAGCAGCGGCTTCAGCCAGCGTTCGTGGTGTTCAGCCGAACCGTATTTCGCCAGCAACTCCATATTGCCGGTATCGGGGGCCGAGCAATTGAAATATTCCGAAGCGCTGGTCACTCGCCCCATGATTTCTGCGAGCGGGGCATATTCAAGGTTGCTCAGGCCCGGGCTCCATTCGGAATATTCGTGCGGCATGAACAGGTTCCACAGCCCTGCCTCGCGCGCCTTGGCCTTGATCGGCTCCATGCCCGGCCAGCGCTGCCACATCGTCACCGGATCGTTCTGGAAAGCGTCCTTTTCCTTTTCGATGGGATAGACATGCGCATCCATGAAGGCGATCAGCCGATCCTGCAGCGCGGTAACCTTGGGGCCGTATTCGAAGTCCATAATAAGTCCCTTGCAGAGAAATCATGCCGACCAGCCGCCGGGCGCGAGAATCGTCGCCACGGGCTCTAGCGGATAAGCCCTGCGGCGCATATGGTGGCGCATGGGATCGTTGGCCAATCCCAATTGTCGATGCCGCGGGCGTGGATTGTGATTGTTTGGTAGTGGGCTCAGACCTCTGGTTCCGGCAATGGCAATGCGCGCCGGCGCGAACTGTTCGCTCAAGCCGATTTGGAAGCATTGGGAATTGGTCTATTGGGTGAAACATAATCAGCGCCGCGCTTTTGCCTTTCTGCTCGCCGGTGCGCTGTGCGGCTGCGGGCATTACGCGCCTGCACCGTTGCATCCGGCGGAGGTGGCGCTGGCACCAGCTGACATGGCGGCGCTGAATGCTGATGTTGAGAAGATCGACCGGCCGTTCCTGACCCCACAGTCAATCGACATATCGAGGCCGCTGACGCCCAATGCGCTGGCGGTGATTGCAGTGATTGAGAACCCTGATCTGAAGGCGCTGCGGGCGGCGGCCGGAGTTAGCGACGCGCAGGCCTTTTCCGCAAGGTTGCTGCCCGATCCGACGGTGGCGCTGAGTGCGGACAAGGTAATTTCGGGGCCTGATGATGCGCTGGGGCTGGGGGCGCAGTTCGGCTTTGATCTAACCCAATTGCGCACTGCACGGGTGAGGCGCGAGAGCGCGGCGGCAGGCAAGCGCAAGGTGCGCCTCGATTTGGCATGGGCCGAATGGCAAACCTCGGGCGCGGCGCGGCTGCAGGGGGTGCGCATTCTGGCGCTGACGGCGCAGCTGCAATTGGCGCAGGATAGCGCGGCTTCGGCGGAGCGCGAATATGCCATTTCGCACCGCGCCGCGCTGCGCGGTGATCTTGCCGAGGCTGAGGTTGACGCCCGGCGTCAGGCGATGCTCGATAGCTCGGCCAAGCTGCGCACGGTTGAGAAAGACTTGGAAACCGCACGGCTTGAACTCAATCGGCTGCTGGGTTTAGCGCCGGGAATCAGGATTGTTCTGGCCGCGCCTGATGTGCCAGCAACACCGCCTGCCGCTTCGGTTCTGGTCGATCAGGCGCTGGTCAGGCGTCTCGATTTGCAGGGCCTGCGCGCAGGCTACGCAGCCGCTGAGGCTGATGTTCACAAGGCAGTGCTCGAACAGCTCCCGAACCTGTCGCTAACCATTGCGGGGGCGCGCGATACTGCTGCCAATTACACCATTGGCCCGGGCATCGGCTTCTCGCTGCCGCTATGGAACCGCAATCGCGGCGCTATCACGACTGCGCAGGCGACGCGGGCAAATTTGCAGGCTGAATATGATGCGCGGCTATTTATGACGCGGGCAGAGATTAGCGCCGCGATTGCGGGCCTTGCCACGGTGGCGCGCCAGCGCGCCGAGATGATCGCGCAGATGCCGGCCTCGGAGGCCTTTGCCGCCAAGAGCGAACGCGCAGCGCAGCGCGGAGACCTGTCGCGGGTAGTCGCCGCCACCGCGCGGCAAGCAGTGCGTGACCGCGAGCTGGCGCTACTGCAACTCGATCAGCAGGCCGCCGAACAAACGATCGCGCTCGAACTGCTATCGGGCGGCCCCAGCGAAGGATGGATGAAGTGAAGATAGTGTTCGCACTTCCCCCCCTGGCGCTGTTCGCGCTTGCGCCGCTCGCATTACTCGCCGCCTGTTCTGCAGCCGCCCCTTCCGACGAAGAGAAAGCCGCTGATCCGGTCGCGGCGGTGCGGACCGCTGTGGCAGTGGCAGGTTCAGGCAGCACGGACCTCGTGCTCTATGGAACAGCGGAAGCCGGCCCCGGCGGCGAGACGGCGATGGCAACGCAGGCTGAAGCGACCGTCGCTTCGATCCGCGCGGCCAATGGCACTGCGGTGGGCCGGGGTCAGGTGGTTGCTGTTCTCACCCCCAGCGCGGCGACCTCGCTCGATATGGCGAAATCGAGCAGCGATGTGGTGTTGACTAATGCCGCGCTGGCCCGCGCTTTGCGGTTGCGCGCTGACGGACTGGTGAGCAATGCCGAGGTAGAAACCGCGCGCGCCGCTGCCAGCGCCGCCAATGCCGCCCACGCTGCGATGGCTCGGCGGGGCGGTACGTTGGTACTGCGTGCAGGCTCTGCAGGAACAGTCCAGAACCTGGTCGCCAAAGTGGGTGACGTGATCCCGGCTGGAACGACGGTGGCGACTATCGGCGGGGGTAACGTCGATCTGCGCGCGAAGTTCGGCGTTGATCCCTCGGCGGTATCGCGCATTCACCCCGGAATGCCGGTTAAACTGAGTGCAGTGAACAGCGACATGGTGCTTGATTCCGCAGTGGTCGGTGTCGCGCCTCAGGGCGACGCGACGACCCGGCTGGCGGCGGTCTATGTCCGGGTGCCTTCGGGCAGCGGGTTCGGGGTTGGCCAGGCGCTGCACGCCTCGCTGCCGGTGGGCGGCGCACTCAGCGGCACCAGCATCCCTTATGCGGCTCTGCTCGACGATGGCGGGCACTCTTACGTCTTTGTGGTTAAAGGCAACAAGGCGGTGAAACGCGATGTTACCCCCGGCAGCTCGGTGGGCGACCGGGTGCTGATCCTCAAAGGTCTCGCGCCGGGTGAGCGCGTGGTGACCGAAGGCGGCACTGCGCTTGAAGACGGGATGAGCCTGCGCGAGCAAGGCAACGGGTCAGCATCCAAGTGAGCGAAAAACCCAACCTTATTCAGCGGCCCAACCTTATCCAAAAACATAGCCGTTCGATCTGGCTGAGCCTGTTCCTCGTCACGCTCGCAGGAATAGTCGGCGCAATGCGGCTGCCGGTCACGCTGTTCCCGCATATAAATTACCCACGCGTTGTTGTCGCCATCGATGCTGGCGAGCGCGATGCCGGGCAGATGGCCGCGGATATTACCCGCCCGGCAGAAATCGCCATGCGGCAGATCCCCGGCGTCACCCACATCCGCTCGACGACAAGTCGCGGATCGGCCGAAGTGGCACTGACCTTTAACTGGGGCGATAATATGGCGGCTGCAGTGCAGTCGAGCCAAGGCGCGATGGCAACAATCCTGCCCGATCTTCCCACCGGAACCCGGTTCACCGTGCGCCAGTCGGATCCGACGATCTTCCCTGTGCTCGGCCTCTCGCTGATCTCGGAAAAGCGCAGCGGCACCGATCTGGCGCAGTTCGCCCGGCTGCGGCTGCTACCCTTGCTCTCGACCGTGCCCGGCGTTGCTGGGGTTGATGTGCTGGGCGGTTCTGCGCCCGAGATCGAGGTTGAGGTTGATCCCGCACGGCTTCAGGCGGCGGGTCTTACCGCGAGCGACGTTGCCACCGCGCTCGGTGCATCGAACGTAGTTTCCGCCGTTGGCAAAATCGAAGACCGCCACCGGCTCTATCTCGTGCTGGTTGAGAACCGCGTTGCCAGCGAGGCCGATATTGGCGCGATCCCGGTCAAGGCTGGAAGCGCGGTTGGCGGAGGCGTCATCACCGTCAGCCAGGTCGCCAACGTGCGCCGCGCACCCGCGCCGGCATGGACCAAGGTTACCTCCAATGGCACCGACGCGGTGCTGGTCAATATCCGCCAGTCACCCACCGCCGATGCGGTGGCACTGGTGGCGCAGGTCAACGAGCGGTTGCAGAGCGCAGGCCTGCCCGCCGATATCAAGGTCAGCCCGTTTTATGACCAGTCCGAGCTGGTATCGGGCGCGGCCAACGCGGTGCGCGATGCGATCCTGCTCGGCGCAGTGCTCGCCGGGCTGGTGCTGTTCCTGTTCCTGCGAAGCTGGCGGCTGATGGTGATCACCGCCTCGCTGCTCCCTGCGGTGCTCGCGGCGACGTGCCTGGCGCTGTTTGCGCTGGGGATGAGCTTTAACATGATGACTCTGGGCGGCATGGCGGCGGCTGTGGGCTTGGTGGTTGATGATGCGGTGGTGATGCTCGAGCACCTGATGCGGCGGCTGCAAGAAGCTGACCGCAATGTTCACGGGGCGGGGGATGCGCAGGCTGCACGCCCTTCAATGCTCGCCGCCGCGCGCGAAATGGCCCGGCCGCTCTATGGCTCGACCCTGGCGACCATCGTGGTGTTCGTGCCGCTGGCGTTCATCAGCGGGGTAACCGGCGGGTTCTTTCAGGCGCTGGCGGTGACGATGGTATCGGCGCTGGCGGTATCGATGGTCTATGCCCGCTTCGTCTTGCCGCTGGTTGCAGATCGCTGGCTGACCCTCGATGATGCCAAACAGGCGGACAAGGCAGAGGTGTTCATGCACGGGCTGATCACCCACTATGAAAATGTGGCGCGTCGGTCTTTCGGCAATCCCAAGCGGTTCCTTGGCGTGCTCTCGGTGGTGCTCGCGGGTATCGCCCTGCTTGCATGGACACGGGTTGAATCCGGGTTCATGCCCAAGATGGACGAGGGCGGGTTCATCTTCGATTACAAGGCCAAGTCGGGCGCCTCGCTCAGCGATACTGACCGCCTGCTGCGGCAGGTCGAGAAGATTATCCGAGAGACGCCCGAAGTCGCGAGCTACTCGCGCCGCACCGGCTTGCAGCTTGGCGGCGGGCTGACCGAGGCGGACGAGGGCGACTTCTTCATCCGGCTTCACGATGGCAGCCGCCGCGACATCGAAAAGGTGATGAGCGAGATTGGCGGCAAGGTAAATACTCAGGTTCCCGGCTTGCAGATCGAACTGCTCCAGCTGATGGAGGACCTGATCGGGGATCTCACCGCGGTGCCGCAGCCGATTGAGGTCAAACTGTTCGGCGATGATTCAAAACAGCTTGCCGAAGCTGCGGGAACTGTAGCCGAAGGCATAGGCAAGATTCCCGGTATCGTCGAGGTCAACGACGGGCTGCGCGTGGCAGGTGATGCCATCACGATCAACGTTGACCGCGCCGCCGCCGCCATGTCGGGGATCGATCCAGCAGCTGTCGCCGCACAGGTCGGCGCGCAGATTGATGGCACGGTGGCCACCCGGGTGCTGTCGGGCGAGACGGCAATCGATGTCCGTGTGCGCCTTCCGAGAGACATGCGCACACGCGCCGACAGTCTCGCCGGTCTGCAACTGCGCGCGGCCGATGGCCGCACGGTGTCGCTAGGGTCCATCGCCAGGATCGAAATCGCGGCCGGGCAGCGGCAACTGACACGCGAGGACCTTGCTCCGTTCATTCCGGTAACCGCACGGCTTGAAGGGCTTGATCTGGGATCGGGGATTGCGGCGGTCCAGGCCAAGATGGTCGAGCTCAAACTGCCACCGAACATCCGCGTCGATTACGGCGGGCTTTACGCGCAGCAGAAGCAATCATTCCGCGATCTGTCCACGGTGTTCATCGCCGCGCTGCTGCTCTCGGCGCTGCTGCTGACGTTGTTGTTTGAGCGCTGGGCCTATACCGTCTCGGTACTGGCGACGGTGATGCTGTCCGCCAGCTCGGTGCTCGCCGGGCTGTGGCTGACCGGCACCGAGCTCGATATCTCGGCGATGATGGGGCTGACGATGGTGGTCGGAATGCTCACCGAACTGGCGATCTTCTACCTCGCCGAGCTGGTCCCCGATGCCCCGCTGAATGTCGAATCCCTGCTCCACGCCGGCAAGGCCCGGCTGCGCCCGATCCTGATGTCGGCGCTGATCGCCATCCTCACCCTGTTGCCCCTGGCTCTTGGTCTCAGCCGCGGATCAGGTTTGCAAAAGCCGCTCGCCACCGCAATCATTACCGGACTGCTCGTCGGCGCCCCGCTGGTGCTGACCATGCTGCCCAATATGCTGTTGCTGTTTGCGCGGCGCGGCGAGCGGTCTAAACCTGCGGCGTAACAAAATTGCCCGCCATGATGATGTCCTCGAGCGGCTTGCGCTCGCTGGGAAATTCGCGCTCGCGCAGTTTCTCGGGCAGGGCAGCAGGATCGCCTGCCGCCCAACGGCAATCGCCGCTTCAATGCGGTAATCATCGGGGACTTGGAGTTCGGTGGCGGCGCGATCAAAATCGACACCGGTCATGCCATGCGCCTGATAGCCAAGCCGCGTCGCCTGAAGCGCCAATTGCACCCACGCCGCGCCGGTATCAAAACTGTGGCTGTGCGATGGCTTGGTGTCTGGGCCCATTGACATGGTGCGCTGCGAAACCGCGAATATCAGTACTGAGGCATGTTGAACCCAGGCCTGGTTAAACGGTGCAAGAAGCCCAAGGAAACGCGCGAAATCGGCGCTTTCACGCGCGGCATAAAGAAACCGCCACGGCTGATAGTTGAATGCCGATGGGGCCCACCGAGCCGCCTCAAACAGCGTCATCAGATCAACATCGGGCATCACCGAAGCGTCAAACGCGCGCGGTGACCAACGATCAAGGAACAGCGGCTCGACAGGATATTGCGATCTGCGCGTCATATATATTCCTCGTTCACATCATTCCGTTCAGTAAAGTTTGACTTCGATCAGCAGCGGCCCGTTGGCGCTGATCGAATCCACCATCGCCTTGGTGAAGCCTTCAGCTGTTTCGACGCTGACAGATGGTACGCCCATCGACTTGGCCATAGCGCGCCAATCGATCGTCGGGTTGTCGATATCGATCATTGACAGCGCGCGGGGACCAATGGCGGGGCCTGCGCCCATGTTGGTGTATTCGGCTTTCAGGATGTTATAGGTGTTATTGGCGAATATGATCGTCGTCACCGGCAAGTTTTCGCGCGCTTGGGTCCAAAGCGACTGAATCGTGTACATCGCGCTGCCATCGCCGACCATGCAGAAGGTGCGCCGATCAGGGCAGGCGAGCGAAGCGCCGGTGGCGACCGGGGTGCTATAGCCGATCGAGCCGCCCATGTTCTGGATCATGTCATGCGGTGCCGCGCCGGCGGTCAGACCCATCGATTCGCGCCCCGTAGTCAGCGATTCGTCGACGACAATCGCGCCTTCGGGGATAGCGTGGCTGAGTGCATGGGCGATGGAGATCGGGTTAAGCGCGCCAGAGGGAATCGGTGTGTTCGACGGCGGCTGGATATCGGGAACCGTGTGTCGCGCGCCCAGCGCTGCGACCAGCATTTCCAGCCCGGCAACACTGTCCTCATCCTTGGCGACAAGTTGATGGACCTGACAGCCGACCGGCTTGAGCTGACTGGGCCTGTCCGGATAGGCGAAGAAGGCCACTGGCTCGGCGGTTTCCACCGTGATGATGTGCTTGAAGCCATCAAGGAACGCCATTGCCTGTGGGACGCCATAGGGAATGCGCTCAAGCGGCACCCGCCCGGCCCCGCGCTCAATTCGCGCGCTGAAAAACTGCGCGGCGATCCGGCAGCCAGTTTTGGCGGCGATCCGCCCGGCGAGGTCCAGAGCGGGGCCGCGCGTCGCCTTGTTCCCAAGGATGATCAGCGTTGGCTCGCCCGACAGCAAAACATGCGCGATGGGATCAACCCGGCCTGCATCGGGGGGTGACGGCGCGGCAACGCGCCGGGGCTGGCGAACAAGTTCACCAGCATCGCCCCAGCTGACATCACCGGGCAGGATCAATGCAGAAATTTTGGCAGGATGTTCGTTGGCCTTTGCCACAGCTCCCGCCGTATCGGCGGCGATGGTGTGTGATCCATCGGCGCGCCGCACCCAGTGGCACAGCGGCCGCGCGATGGCCTCGATATCCGAGATCAGCGGCGGATCGAATTTCAGATGACTTTCGGAATGCTCGCCGATGATGTTGACCATGCCCGAACTGGCGCGCTTGGCATTGTGGATGTTGGCCAGACCATTCGCCAGCCCCGGCCCAAGGTGGAGCAAGGTCGCGGCAGGCTTGTTCATCATCCTGTACCAGCCATCAGCAGCGCCGGTGGCAATCCCCTCAAACAGGCATAGCACAGGCTTGATCCGCGGGTTTTCGAGCGCCGCAAGGAAGTGCATTTCTGACGTGCCGGGGTTGGCGAAACACACCTCCACCCCCTGATCGGCGAGGGTCTCTACCAGCGTTTCTGCGCCATTCATTGCAATCAATTCTCCGCCAACTCGCACTTGTCGCTGACTACTCCGCATAAGTGCAATGGCGCAACCGTCAGGCCGCTATATATCTTAATCTGAATTGTACTCGATTGAGCTTAACTAAGGCAGAAACCGCTGCGGGAATTTCGGCATCACTGCGCATAGGACGGATCGTCGCCAGTACATACAGTCAGGCTTGCGCGGACGCTGGGCGAGAATCGTGCAATGATCGTTGATATCAGGCGGCAGGTTAGCGGTGCTGGAAGCGCCGACAAAGACTTTGGAATAGCGGCGAGGGTTTGCCCACCAACTCCTAATAAATCGAGCATATCAATGTATTAGTGATTGGTGCGCGACGCAGTCCAGAGCGGACTGGTCTCCATGTGCGTTTCCCTTCATATCAGGGACTCTACAGGGATTATCGCCGTTTTGGCGAGTGTAGTGCCCAAAAAAGTAACGCAAATCCGAGGACCCGGTGGCAAATTCCCTAAAATTTGAACAGGGATACCAAATGGGTATAGCAGCGAAGTTTTCTCACACGAACAGCGAGATGGTAAGATGGTATAGGCGCTGGATATCACTGGATGATTCTGCCAATCTCATTAGCCATGAAGAGCTCGGCAAGGTCCTTGCATTGCTCGGACGGCCAGAGAATTCGGCAGATTTAAGAACGCGCCTTTGCGAAATCGTCAAAGACTACGAAGGTGCCAAGCTGTTTGCCGAAATCAGCGGCTCACCCAAGGAGCAGAAAAAGATTATCTCACTGCTCATCACGAGCCTCGACAATACCATTACGCTCATGTGGCAGCTAGCTCCAGAATACTCGGTCGCGCAAGGGTACGAAGCAGCGGCTGATGTTCCGCACGTTGACGGCGCGTGCGGCGACCGGGGACGTCAAGGCCGCGGCGATCCTGTTGCCGCTGATCCTGTAGGTGCTCGGCATAGAGGACCGCGGCGGCGATCGGCAGCGAATGACGCCGCAGGATCAGGCGATGCTCGAGGAACTCCTGAGTAGCGACGACGGTGACATCCGGGAGAGCCAGCTTGCACCCGGCAACATCTCGCCCAAGCCGCTCAAGGACAATCCGCACAACGACTGATCGGTGTGCATCACTGCGGTGATGCGCGGCAGCAACATCTATATCATCAATGTTGTCCGCAAGCGGATGCAGATTCCCGAGCTGCTCGATCAGGCCATCGCGATTGCCAATGAGTACCGACCGACCACGCTGTTGATAAAGGATCAGGCTTCGGGTCAGCAGCTGATTCAGCTGTTGCGAACACAATCACGCGGGCCCGCGTCCTCGCCGATCGGGCGGCGGCCCGAAGGCGACATGCTTACGCGCGCGCTCGGAGTCAGCGCAATAATCGAAGCGGGCCGTGACTACCTGCCCGAAGACGCCTCGTGGCGGGCTGAGTTGACGTCCGAGCTTCTCGGGTTTCCCAACAGCCGGTTTGACGATCAGGTCGATGC
>JANNZB010000578.1:0-1742 GCA_031410395.1 Novosphingobium sp. | reverse complement strand
GGGACGCGTCGATAACGCCTCAGAAACCTGTGGGTTTACAAGCATCTCGCGTTTTGGTTGGTGGCTATGGGCGGGCAATGTAGCTCATTCAATAAATATGCGCGAAAATACGAAGTACACACATATAGAGGAGTACCCATGAAGTTGGCTCTAAAGGTTCTCAAGTATTTGGTCGGTCTCGTTGTGCTGTTGCTTGCCGCCGCGTTTTTGCTGCCGAGTGACTACGCAGTACAGCGTAGCGTGACGATCAACGCACCCGCCGAAAAGGTATTTTCACTGGTAGTCAACCAGAAGGAATGGAAGCGCTGGAGCGTGTGGAATCAGCGCGATCCCGCTATGCAAATGACGTACTCTGGCCCGGAAGGCGCTGCCGGTTCCAAGTGGGCATGGAAAAGCAAGTCCGAAGGCAACGGCGGCATGGAATGGTCAGCCGTTGAGGCAAACAAGCGCGTTGGCTACATCCTCACCATGGAGGACATGACACCGGCAACCGGCGACCTGAAATTCACGCCCGATGGTGCGGGCACCAAGGTGACATGGGACATGAAGGGCAACGCTGGCATGAACCCGATCTTCCGCTGGTTCGGGTTGTTTATGGACAAAATGGTGGGGCCGGACTTTGAAGCCGGACTCAAGAATCTCAAGAAGTTAGCGGAGAGTGCATGATGATTGTCGCTGAAGAAAAAAAGTCCACCTATCGCGATTACGCAGCGCCACAGCGGACCGACGCGGTGGACACCGTGCGTGAGTTTTATCGCCTGAATCACCAGAATCAGACGCACGATTTCGTGCTCAAGAAGAAAGAGGAATACCTCGGCTTCAATCGCACGACGATGACGCCGTGGGCCGCGCTCGATTTTCTGAACACGCTGGTTGACGACAGCGATCCAGACATCGCGTTGCCGCAGATCGATCACCTGATTCAGACCGCCGAGGCGATGCGCGCCAACAACGAGCCGGAGTGGATGGTGCTCACGGGCTTCATCCACGATCTGGGCAAGGTGCTGTGCCTCTTCGGCGAGCCGCAATGGGCCGTGGTGGGCGACACGTTCCCGACCGGCTGCGCGTACTCATCGAAGAATGTTTACTCCGAATTCTTCGCGCTAAATCCGGATTCTAGGCGCGCTGAATTGCAGACACCGCTCGGTGTTTACGGCGAAAAATGCGGGCTGGAAAAAGTGCATATGAGTTGGGGCCATGATGAGTACCTGTATCACATGATGCAACCCTATCTGCCGCTGCCTGCGCTGTACATGATTCGCTTTCACAGCTTTTATGCATGGCATCGCGAGAACGAATATCAGCATTTGTGTAATGCACAGGACGACGAGATGAAGCCGTGGGTGCAGCGCTTTAATCCGTATGATTTGTATTCCAAGAATCCGAATCGCCCAAAGCTCGCTGACGTGAAGCCTTATTACGAGGATTTGCTGGCGAAATATTTACCGGCGGAATTGCGGTTCTAGGTCGGTAGGGCGGGCACTGCCCGCCTTGTAGTCTTACCGGCGTAAGCCTCGAACACATGCGCTTCGCGACAATCACAAGGCGGGCAGTGCCCGCCTACAAAAAAGCGTCGCGTTGGCGTTGCTCCCGAATTTGGCGCATTGCGTTCTGATTTCGCACTAACCCGATGCACTTTTGCACGCGCTTGGCATAGACTCATCCTACGACTGCGGAATTGGTGCATTGATACCTGCCGCAGCCGACGGAGACCCTGCACGCACTTGGCGCGGTAGTTAGTT
>JANNZB010000577.1:0-2083 GCA_031410395.1 Novosphingobium sp. | reverse complement strand
ACGCGCTGAAGGGGATTTTCCCGCCGAAAGTGCCTGCGGTTATGCCCGAGGTGCTGGTGCCGGTGCCCGCGGTGAAGTGAGCGCCGTCCACGCGTGAAGGCAGATTAACCGCAGCCAACATTGCCGTTCAGCCCGTTGCAGGACATCTTCGGGCAAATACACGCATTGGCAATTGTGGAATTCGCGCAATGATAACACGGCCCATTCACGTTCTTGCCTTTGCTGCCGTGCTTTTTTCGGCGGCGGGCTTTTCCATCGCCGCGTCAGGCCATAGTCCGGCTGCGGCGGCCAATCCGGCCAACTGGGAAATCGGCCCGGTCATCCGCGGCGAAAATTATTCGCACGGCACCCCGCCAGCGCCCCTTGCTGTGCGCACTGGCGGCTTCGGTTTCCCGATCCCACGAGATCCCGGCAGCGTCCATTACGTGACGTTCCAGCATGGCCCGCTGATCCGCAAGACGCGGATCACCTTGCGTTACCGCATCGATGCGGAAGCGGGAGTGGTAATAAAGCCGATTACCGCGCCCGAACTTCCGTCAATTTTGACGCTGTATTTTCAGCGCGGCGGCGACGACTGGAGCGGACGCGTCGCGCGCGAAGCCTATCGCTGGTATGCAACGTTCGCCTCGGTGATGCCGCTCACCGCCGGTGAACACACTGTCTCAGCGCCGCTTGATGGCAACTGGACGGCAGTCGAACGATCGACTGCGCGCAACAACCCGCGCGCTTTTGCCGATGCCAAGGCGCAGGCTGAGCGGGTTGGTTTCGTGCTCGGCGGCGGCGACGGTTATGGTCACGGGGTGTTCGCCACCGGAAGAGCGCGGCTGGTTGTGCTTGATTTCAAGGTTGAATAGCCGCCGCTGGTTTCAGGTTGCGGCAGCGGAAACGGGGGCGGCCTGCCGCGTCGTGGCGGTGCGGAAAGCGGCTTTGTAATGCGGATGCTCGGTGCCCATCCAGCGGTCCCACCAGGTGAAATAAAGCCCGAAGTTATGGTTGCCCTCGCTGTGGTGCAAATCGTGGTGGGTGGTTGATGTGATCAGGTCGCTGATCGGGTTATCCACCCACCACTTTGGCATCAGTTCAACGCCTGCGTGGCCCATGACATTGCGGACGATCATATGGTTGAGGAACACGAACATCGTCGCCGGGAACACCGCAATGCCTCCGGCGCCGAGGATGAACAGATAGACCGGAACGAAGGCGGCTTCGGTCACCGCTTCCCACACGGAAAAACTGTAAGCCGCCCATGGCGTGGGCGTGCGCGAGAGATGGTGGTGAAGGTGCATCGTGCGGAACAGCCGCCGGTGATGCAGCGCCCGGTGCATCCAGTAGAAATAGGCATCGTGCAGCAGCACCATCGGGATGATTTGCAGGGCGAATGCTGCCCAGGCGAACCCCCGCGTGGAAAAATGCAGGAACCCGGTTTCAATCATGACCAGCGTGGTCAACGTGGTAATCGCAAAGACAAAAACCGTGCGTAGTGACGAGGCAAACTCGCGCCAGTAATCACCGCGTTTGGCGCTGCGACCCTGCTGGATGCGCCGCCGCTCGGTCCAGCCACGGGCAAGAGCCAGAATGAGCACGAGCGCGCCCGCCGCTATCAGATAGCGGGTGAAATCAAATGTCAGCGCACCAACAAAGTGATCGCGCAAAATGGCAGTGAGCGGGCGGTGGGCTTCAGGGTTCATTGGCGGAATCTCTTCACAGCAGCGGACTTCAAGGCGGCCATTATCAAATTGGTTTGCTGCGTTCTTCGCCGTAGCGGAAGAATCAGGTCAATTTCGAAATCGATCCTAGTTTTTCATTCCTGACCAATCGCTGCGCGGCGAAATTCGGTGGGGGTGCACCCCGCGGTTTCGCGGAAAGCGCGGTTGAAGGTGGGCAGCGAATTATAGCCGAGGTCCATCGCGATTGTCAGCACCGGCAGATCAACCCGCGCCTTGTCGCTGAGCGCAGCCTTGGCCTCGGCAATGCGGTGGAGGTTGAGGAAGGCGTAGAAATTGCGGTGCCCCAACCGCCGGTTGATCAGTGCGCGCAGCCGGTGTTCGGGGGTATCCAGCCGCGCAGCGAGCATGGCAATGGT
>JANNZB010000576.1:0-3469 GCA_031410395.1 Novosphingobium sp. | reverse complement strand
TCCGTGAGGGCGATCAGCGCATCCTGGTTCAAGTTCCCGGGCTCAAGGATCCGAAGGACCTGAAGGACCAACTCGGGCAGACTGCGAGGCTTGAATTCAAGCTGGTTGATATGTCGGTGACGCCGCAGGATCTTGCTTCGGGGATTGTTCCTCCGGGTAGCCAGATCCTCACCTGTACCGAAGTGAAATCGTGCTTTGGTCTGACGAACATCGCAGTGCACAAGCTGGGTGGCATTCGCGGTGACAAGTTGACAAATGCACAGGCTACCAACGATTCACAAACGAACGCAAACGCAGTATCGATCACCTTTGATACCGAAGGCGGGGCAAAGTTCGCCAAACTGACCACCGAAAACGTCGGCAAGCCCTTCGCGATTATTCTTGATGACAAGGTGATTTCAGCGCCGAATATCAATGAGCCGATCCTTGGGGGCACCGCGCAGATCACCGGCAGCTTCAATGCCAAATCCTCTGCGCAGCTGGCGATTTCGCTGGCATCGGGCGCTTTGCCGGTCGATCTCAAAGTGGTTGAAGAACGCACCGTCGGGCCTGATCTCGGCGCCGATTCAATCCGCAAGGGCATGATCGCCTTTATGGTCGGCACAATTGCGCTGATGACATTTATTCTGGCGATGTATGGCCGGTTTGGGGTTTATGCCTGCCTTGCGCTGATCGTCAATGTTCTGATGATCCTGGGCGTGATGGCAGGGTTGGGTACCACGCTGACGCTGCCGGGCATTGCAGGTTTCGTGCTGACGATCGGTGCAGCGGTTGATGCCAACGTCCTGATAAACGAACGTATTCGCGAGGAACGACATCGCGGACGCCGGGTAATGCAGGCGGTGGAGATGGGCTATAAAGAGGCCAGCCGCGCCATCTTTGATGCCAACATTACCAACGTTATCGCGGCAACGCTGATGTTCGCTTTCGGCACAGGCCCGATCAAGGGCTTCGCGGTGGTGCTGATCATCGGCATCATCACATCGGTGTTCACCGCCGTGGTGCTGACACGGATGTGGGTGTCAAATTGGCTGCGCAAGGCACGTCCGCAAGAAATATCATTGTGAGGGAAGGGCAGACATGAAACTCCTCAAGCTCGTTCCTGATAACACCAACATTCGCTTCCTGCGCTGGCGGGTACCGTTCTACACGGCCAGCCTGATCCTGATGGCGATAAGCCTGGCGCTGGTGTTCACCCGCGGGCTCAACATGGGCGTTGATTTCCGCGGCGGTCAGATGATCCGCGTTACGTTCGTGCAGTCCGATCAGGCGCCAGTGGCGCAGTTGCGGGCCGAAGTGGGCGCTCTGGGGTTCGGCGAGCCGGTGATCCAACAGGTCAGCCAGGGAGGCAAGGACAACGCGGTTTCGATCCGCATGAAGCTGCCCGATGGCTCTGAAAAGGATGCTGGCGCGGCTGAGGCGATGGCGAGCAAGATAACCGGCGCAATCAAGACGCATCATGCCGATGCACGGATTGATGGGGTAGATTCGGTTTCGGGCAAGGTTTCAAAGGAACTGGGCTGGACCGCGTTCAAGGCACTGGGCTTCGCCTCGTTGGCGGTGGCGGCCTATATCTGGTTTCGTTTCGAATGGCAGTTCGGCATCGGAGCGCTGCTCAGTCTTGTTCATGACGTAACGCTGACGCTGGGATTGTTTGCTCTGACCCAGATGGAATTCGATCTCAACATTGTCGCGGCGCTGCTGACTTTGATTGGCTATTCGCTCAACGATACCATTGTGGTTTATGACCGAATACGCGAGAACCTGAAAAAATTCAGGCGGATGCCGATGCCGGAGTTGCTCGACCTTTCGGTGAATGAGACGCTCCACCGGACGATTGCCACATCGCTGTCGATGCTGATAACGCTGGTGGCGCTGCTGATATTGGGGCCGGGAGTTATCTTCGGTTTCACCGCCGCGATCACGCTCGGCATCTTCGTCGGCACATACAGTTCGATCTATATGGCCGCACCGATCTTGATCTGGCTCAAGGTGACATCATCGAGTTTTGTGCCGACCGAAACCGCGATGGACCGGCAGGAAAAGCTGGCGCGCGAGCAGGGCTGAGTCCCCGCGAAGGCGGGGATCTCATGCGGCAGAGCGCTGCATGGCCTGAGGCCCCCGCCTTCGCGGGGGATCAGTCCTCTGCAATCCGGTGAAAATGCGCGGCCAGTTGCGCCGCGTTTTCCTCCCAGGTGAAGCGGTCGGCATTGTGGACAACATCGGCCTGGGCTGGCGGGTTTGCGAGTAGGCCCGCCAGCGCGGCAGCAATGGCCAGCGGGGTGCGCTCGGCAATTCGTCCGGCGCTGGAATCGCGCAAAATTTCGCGAGCTCCGCCGATGTTCGGGATGACCAAAGGTGTGCCGCAAGCGAGCGCCTCAATCCACACATTTGCCAGCCCCTCGCGCTCCGATGGCAGAACCACTGCATCGGCAGAGCAAAGCCACTGCACCAGCGCTGCATGGTCGATCTGGCCAACGAACAACACGCGATCCGTGAGGCCCAGTCGCACTGCTAGCGCCCGCAGCGATTGCTCATCAGGTCCGCTCCCGGCAAGCGCCAATCGCGCAGCTGGAATTTCGGCCAGCGCCTCGATCGCCAGCGCCTGTCCCTTGATCGCGATCAGCGCGCCAGGGCAGACGAACAGCGGGGCCCCCTTGTCTAGGCCCAGAACAAGGTCGAGCGCGGCGCGTGCCTCTTCTCGCGGGATGGGGTGGAAGCGGGAATGGTCGAGCCCGGTGTAGTGGACGCCAATTTTCTCGCTGGCCATCCCCAGCGCCACCATGTCCCGTTTAAGCGCTTCGGACACCGCAAGGATTCCTGCTGCCTGTTCAGCGGCGGTAACTATCTGAGCGCGGGCGGCGGGGCATTGTCCCCACAAGTGAATATCTGAGCCGCGCGCCTTGATCGAAAGCGGCAGTTTGAGTTCGCGCGCGATAATTGCCGCTGCCGGGCCATCGGGGAAGAAAAACTGCGCATCGACAACGTCGAACGGCTGCTCGGCATGGAGGCGTTTGACCAACGGCAAGATTGCCCTGGCAAGGCGGCCAGGATTGCTTTCGGCCAGCCCCGGAAGCACGCGAAAGCGCGGATGGTGAACAGCGATACCCTGCCATTCGTCTGCCTCGGGCAGCCCGCGCAGGCGGGCGTAGGGGTCGCGCAAGCACAGCGGCCACGGTGGCATGCCAATCGGCGCGATCATCGTCAGGTCAATATCATCGCGGCCCGACAAAGCCGCCATCTGATTGGCAACGAACTTTCCGAACGCGGGGCGCGCTGCGTTGGGAAACAGCGTCGAAATCGAAAGAACGCGCAGGCTCACAGTTTGCGCACCAGCATTTCTGCCGAGGCGAGCCAGGCGGCATTTTCGATCACCATTTGCCGCTGGCCCGCGCCCGGAGGGAAAACCGTCGATCGCCCGCGGGCCCCGCGGTTGCAGTGCCATCGGCGATGGGGGGCGTGACGGCGC
>JANNZB010000575.1:0-3725 GCA_031410395.1 Novosphingobium sp. | reverse complement strand
GCCGGTGCCGGTTGGTGATCGCCTGTTCAGTTACATCGCCGGGCTGCTTGCTGTCGCGCGGATTTGTGCGGCGTATGTGCGATCCGAACGGGCATGCGAGGCCCTGGGGATCGTCCTCGCCATAGGCAAAGTCGTTTTCGGTCTCGGCTTCCAAAGTATCCGGGCCAGACGGAACATGCACCGGATTATCGATCAGCGGCCGCCCGTTGGGCCAGCGCCCCATCAGCTTGGCCTTGACCCACTCCTGATCGGCAAATTGCCCGGTCAGCTTGTAGAGATCGCACAGTGCGCCGGTATTGAGCGCCAAAGCGGTTTCCTGCGCGAAGTTTTCAAACCCGGCAACGTCCTGCTTCAGCTCGCGCATCACCAGATAAGTGCCATTGCGGCCAAGATCGCGCGGGCCTGCGGTTAGCGCTTGATCGCCAAAATCAGGGAAGCGGGAAAGTGCATCATCGATGGGCAGCGGCAAGGCTCCGGCCATGTCGGCTTCACGCGGCAACAAGGGTGAGGGCGGGTAATAACCGGTGCCGTTCTTGTAGCCGAGAATAAACTCGCCCGGCTCGACCACATCACGCGCCGGTGTATCGCGGACCGTGCGGCTAGTGCCTTTGATCACCGGCTGCGAGATCCCATCGCGAAAACCGAAGTGTTCGAACGAGGTCTTATCCGGTTGGGAATGAGCCGGAGCACAAGCTGTGCGGTGGAGCACTTCGCCGCCGTGGCCGGACAGCAGAAGGGTGTGGACCTGCTCGGCGCGGGCCAATTCCTCAGGGGTGGAGGCGTAGAGCAGCAGAACCGCCTCCGTCGGAGCAACGGCGCGGCAATCGTCGTGCCAGCGCCAGTGCTCAGGCGCGTTGGCTCCGGCATCGCCATTGATCCGTGCCCGCCCCGCCATACCCATCCGGTAGGCGTAAGGAAAGCCTTCGAGCAACGTCTCAGGCGCGACATTGGGCGCAGTAAACCGCGCCACGCCCGCCGCCGAGAACCCCAGCATAACCGCTTGCGACATGGCCGCCCGGGCATCCCGTTGTGCCAGACCAAGCGGGTCATATTCCGGCGAGCTTATCTGCCGGGTTGAACCCGCCGCATCGTTGCCAGTCAGCGGACGGTCTCCAAAGGCCACTGTCAACGCGTGGGCCAGCGCATATTCGGGTGGTCGTCCAGCGGGGCGCGGCACAGGCAGGAGCACACCTTCCGCGATCAGCGTGGCGAGCTGTGCAGCATCGCCGCCGGGCAGCGCCAGCATCGGCTTGCCGCGCACCCAGCTGAGCCATTCGCCCAATGCCTCGCCACCCGGTGGCAGCCGCAGCGCCAGGGCGGTGGAGACCGGCAACCGCTTCATTCCGCGAAAGACCAAAGCCTGCACTTCGTCGCTCTCGATCCGGTTTTCGACCCGCGGCATTGAGCCGAAGCAGCGCAACCACTCTTCGCTGTCTGTCGCACTTTTGGCCAAGGCAACGCCCGAATGGATGAGTGCATGGGTGCGGATGTGTTCCGAGCTCAATTGCGGGAAGCGCGAATACCAGAACGGAACAAGATGCTGCTGGATCCGCTCCCAGCGCTTGAAGGCATCGCCATCTTCCGCGCCCATCTTGATCATGAACTTGGTGCGCGGAAAACCCTGCCAGTTGCTCCATGCAGCAGTCTGGCCGTGGTGCGCACGCGAGATGAAGTCTTCGAGGTAGCTTTCCCAGGTGCCATCGAAGTTTGAATAGAACGCCACAATTTCGGTGCCCGGCAAACGCCACCAGCGGGCATAATGGATCGTCCCCATCCCGCGCACCGTGCCGGGGCGGAAACCATAAACGATCAGATTGCGGATCGCCCAGAGCGAGAAAGCATGGGTGAATGCGCGGAAGCCGCCCGGCTTGATCTTGCCGACCGCCAGGATATGGCTTTGGGCAAAACCGGGTGCGTGGTCCTGTGCCATGATCGCCCGCAGCTTGCTCAATGGAGCTTGAGCAGTGTCGGGTATGTCGCGCTTTTCTGCCCGTCTCAGCAGTCCCAGGAACACACCGAGGATAGCGCCTGCCACCAGCAGGGTGGCTAGGATGCACTTGGCCAGCGTCGCCAGCAATTTCCACGCGAACAGCCCCGTCGATTGCGGCCACAGTGCAACACCAAAGACCACCAGCAGCGCGAGCAAGGGGTAGAACAGGATCTTCCCATCGGGTCCATAAAGGAAGTTCAAGAAGGCCTTGCCTTCGCTGATCGGGCGATAAGCCGACAGTTTGAGCCGCGAACGCTCGGTCATCATATGAAAGGCATCGAAGCCTTGCTCGCGTGCTTCTGAAACTAGCGCGAGCTGCGCCGGAGTCGCTTCGGCCAGCAGCGCCGGGTTGCCGCGCAGGATGCTCCGCAGGTGTGCCATGGTCAGCATCGGATGGCTGCCGCGCGCAGTTTCGGTCGAAACAAAATCGCGCAGAACCCGCCGGGCGAAGTCGGCAAACTTCGCTTGTTTGGCGACTTGCCGAACGGGAAATTCGCCGAGACCATTGTAGTTGAGGCCGGTCGCCCCCCAAGGCTTGCCGTGCAATTCAACTATGTGGGCCTTGAGGAAGGCACCCAGGTCAGCGCCCTCGTCCAGCCCGGCTTGACCGAATACCGGACGAAGCAGATCTCCAGTTTCAGCGATAATCGCATCGAGCGCGGCCTGCGGCAGACCATCGACGCTCAGCTCCCAGCAGAGGTGCACGGCATCGTCAGACTGGATTACCGCAAGCGATGTGAAGTGGATGATACCAGTCGCATCGAGCGCCGCCCGGATCTTTGCACCAGCCGGATTTCCTAGTTCCGCCAGTAGCTCGTCAGTGTCAGCTTTGGCCACGCCTTCCCGCAAAGGGGCAATCACCAGAAACATCGATTGCTCGCTCGCCGGGGTCTGCCAAGTTATCTCGCGATGGCGTGGGAAAGGTCCAATGCTGCTCAGCTTCCCGGCCTTGCCCGGCGCGACCGCCAGCGCATCGCGGCGCAGCAGCGCAGTGAACAGCGCAGAAATCTGCTCAATCGCGAGGTTCTTTCCGATGCACATATGCGGCCCGCCGCCGAACACCAGATCGGGGTCTTGCAGGCTGCCATCGGAGTTTGGGCGGTCGATCCGGAATGCCTTGGGATCGCTTACTGCGCGCGGATCGCGCAGGGCGGACATGGTCGAGACCAGCAGCGTAGTGCCGGCCTTGATTGGATGGACCCGGCCATCGACGGTCAAACTCGTGTCGTGGGGGGCATGACGCCATTGCCCTGGCGACAAGGCAGGGCTGAGCCGTCCCGCCTCAAGGACTATCCGCCGCATCATATCGCGGTCATCGTTACGCGCCGCTTCTTGCGCCATTGCCATCGCGGCGGGGCGCTTTAGCAGCACCGTCAGCATGTTTGACGCGGCCAGCGTATTGGTCGGGATGAAACCGGTTGCCATACCCATAAGGATCGCGCGGACCTCGGTGTCGGTTAGTCCTTCCTGTTCCTGGATCAGCACCAACCGTTCAACCAGCGTATCGGCGCGGGCCGGATCGATCAGGCCGCGAAGGTGGTTGCGCTGGGTCTGGGCGAGCGCCTTGGCCAAGACCAGCCCCAGCCGCTGCTTGGCATTCATCGCCAGCGCGCGAATCTCTGGCTTGCCCGTGGGATCGCCGAACAGCAGTGCGGAGAGCGCGATGGTCCAGTCCGCAAATGCGTCGATTTCGTCACATGAAAGGCCGAAATAGCGCAGGCAGATTTCAGCGGGA
>JANNZB010000574.1:0-2928 GCA_031410395.1 Novosphingobium sp. | reverse complement strand
GCCGCGATCCAGCCGGGCGACGCGCTGGACCCCGCGCACCACCGCATCCTGCTCAGCAACTGCTTCGCCCAGGGTGCCGCGCTGATGGCGGGCAAGGCGAGTGCGGACGATCCCGCGCGCGCCTATCCGGGTGACCGGCCTTCGGCGACGATCCTGTGCGACGAACTTAACGCCGCGACTCTGGGCGCGCTGATTGCGTTTCATGAGCATCGGACATTTGCCAACGGGGTGTTCTGCCAGATCAATTCGTTCGACCAGTTCGGAGTTGAGCTGGGCAAGGAAATTGCCAAGAGCATCGAAACGGGCGGGGCCTCGTTTGATGCGAGCACCGAGGCGCTATTGATGGCGGCGGGGATTGGGTGAGGGGGCAGCCTCCGTCCCAGCGATAGCGCCGCCCCCCATCTTGCCCACAACCTCCGCCCGTGCTGCAATCCTACGACCACAACCGCAGGACGCCGCTCATGACCAAACCACGCGCCGGAACGACCGCAGTGATTACCGGCGGGGGCAGGGGGTTTGGCAAGGCTTTTGGCGTCGCGCTGGCGGGGGAGGGCGCGCATGTGGTGTTGGTGGATCGTGATGGCGCGGAGGCTGAGGCTGCGGCGGCGGAAATTTGTGCCAGCGGCGGCCTCGCAACAGGGCTTCAGGGCGATGTTACCGATGAGGCGCGGATGGGCGAGGTTATGGCGCTCGCGGCGGCTTTGCAGGGCGGGATCGACATTCTGATCAACAACGCAGGTCTCCACAGCGATGAATTTGGCCAGCCGATCACCAAGATGGGGCTCACTAAGGTGCGGCGGCTGTTTGATGTCAATGTGATGGGCGTTGTCAGCTGCACGCTCGCTGCGCACCCATATTTGCAGGCGCGAGAGGGGGCATCCGTAGTCAACATCTCCTCTTCGGCGGCGCATATGGGTGGGTCAGCTTATGGTGACAGCAAGCTGGCGGTGGCGGGGTTGACGATTACCTTTGCCCGCGAATTGGCTCCCGATGGTATTCGGGTGAATGCGATTTCACCGGGACTGATTCTCACCGAGACCATCCGCGCCGAGCTGCCTGAGGCGACAAAGGCGCGGGTCAAGGCGATGCAGCTTAGCGCGAGCGACGGAGAGGAAAAGCACATCGTTGATGCCATGCTGTTCCTCACCAGCGGCAAGGCCGAATTTATCACGGGCGAAGTGTTGCGGGTCACCGGCGGCATGGCTGCAGGGGTTTGATGCGATGGCCAAAGCCGATTTCAGCGACGACAAGGCCCATAACGGCAAGAGTTCCTATCCGCCACCGCATGATCAGGCGATCACGGGGCGCAAAACGTGGATCGTCACGCGTGAATACGGACTGTCCCAATACGGCGTCAACCGGGTGGAACTGCCGCCGGGGGCATGGTCGGCAAACCGCCACTGGCATGACATAAATGACGAAACGGTAATCATGATTTCGGGCGAAGTTGTGCTTGTTTCTGATGACGGCGAGGAGACTCTGCGCGCGGGCGACTGCATATGTTTCAAGGGAGGCGTGCAGAATGCCCACCACTTGCAGAACCGGTCAGACGAGCCTGCGGTCTATTTCGATATCGGTGGACGCGACGCCTATGATGTTTCAACTTTCCCCGATATCGGACTTCAGGCGCGGATTAAAATGGCCATCGATTTTCGCCCGATCAAGCCTGCGAAATGACTATGCTGCTGCACATGTTCCCAACGCTTAACGCCTTCAAGGTGACGATAGCGCTTGAGGAAATGGGGCTCGATTATCAGATAGTGCTGGTCGACATTCTGCATGGCGGCCAACAGGCTCCTGAATTCCTCGCGCGCAATCCCAATGGCAAAATGCCGGTGCTGATAGATGGCGGTGTTGTCGCGTTCGAATCTGCTGCGATCCTTCAGTATCTCGGACGCAAATCAGGCAAGTTCTATCCGGCCGAGGAGCAAAACCGCGCGCGGATCGATTCGTGGATGTACTGGCAAATGTCCGGGCTCGGGCCAGTATCGGGCAACGTCAACTGGTTCACCCGAGCGGCGGCAAAAGAGGGGCGCGATCCAAGCGAGACATCGCTTGCCTTGCACCGGTTCAAAAGCGAAGCGGCGCGGTTGTTTGATGTGCTCGAATCTGGGCTGAGCGGTCGCGAATATTTGTGCGGTGCCTATTCGATTGCAGATATGTGCTGCTGGACTTGGATTCATCGATACCCCGAAAACGGCGGCGGGCTTGCCAGTCGGCCCGCGATTGCGGCATGGCATGCACGAATTGCCGCCCGCCCGGCGGTGCAGCGGGCATTGCTGGCCGGGGCTGATTTGGTGAAGAGACAGGAAAACGCATGACTGATCATTTCGTTCGCCCCGATGTCCAAGCCTTTTTGGACTTGATGAAGGCTAACCCGCGCCCAGCGATGAGTGACCCGTTGATCGCAATGATGCGCCAGATGCCGCCGGGTTCGATGCCCTCGCTCGACGTGCCGGTGGGTGATCTGTGCGAGGTGCGCGATCTGGTGATGCCGGGGCCGGGCGGTGACGTTGCCCTAAAGCTTTTCGATGTTCGCGAAACGCGTGATCCTTCGCCGGTGGTGGTGTTTTACCACGGCGGCGGGTTTGCTGTGGGTTCGATTGAAACCCACGCGGCGGTTGCGGCGGAAATGTCGCGCGAGCTCGATCTACCGGTGGTTTCGGTTGAATATCGGCTTGCGCCTGAGCATCCGTGGCCTGCGGGCGTTGTTGATGCTGAAGCGGCGGCGCGCTGGATTGCGGAAAATGGCGCGGCGTTTGGCCGAGAGTTCACTGGCCTTGTCCTGGCGGGCGATTCGGCGGGCGGTAATCTGGTTGCGGTGACCGCGCTGGCGCTTCGCGATCAGCCAGCAGCGCTGCCGGTCGTGCTGCAATTTGCTATTTATCCTGTGGTGGATTCGAGTGCGCCAACGGCCTCGCGCGCAGA
>JANNZB010000573.1:0-2608 GCA_031410395.1 Novosphingobium sp. | reverse complement strand
CGGCCAGACAGGCAGCACCGTCGAGCATCCCGGCCGCGTGATCGCCGCGATGGCCGCTGATCCAGACATCATGAAGCGTTCCGGTGCCACCTATATCACTGCCGAACTGGCTGACGAATATGGCGTTACGGATGTGGACGGCAGCCGCATCGATTCGATGCGCGCCAAACGCGGATCGCCGCTCTGGGGGCCGATTGCGGAGAATGACTATCATGGGAAGTGATTGTCACCCCTCCCCTCCACGGGCCCGGGGGTGATCTCCTCTGCCATCGAGCCTGGAATCTGATGACTTTAGGTCAAATCGCTTCCGTCGCCCCGTGCTTGACACGGGGCTTGGCTTTTCTTTGCGGCCCTACGCTAAAGGCTGCCCAGCCCCGTTTCAAGCAGGGGGCGACGATTCAAGTTTCTGGCTTACAACCCCCACCCCAACCCCTCCCCTGAAGGGGAGGGGCTTAGCAAGGAATTCAGCCGCATGACTGCCCCCCGCCTGCAAACCCTGATCGACCGGCAGGACATTCTCGACTGCCTCACCCGTTTTTCGCGCGGGATGGACCGGTTTGATCGCGATATTTACCTCTCCGCCTTTTACGAGGACGCGGTGATGGCGGCGGGGCCGTTTGTGGGCAATCCTGCCGATTGCTGGGATTGGGCCAAGCCGATGCATGAGGCAGGGCAGGTGCTCACGCATCACAGCCTGCTCAACAATACGACCGAAATTGACGGCGATACCGCGCACAGCGAAACCTATTACCAGTTCGTCGCGCGCAACCACCCCTGGGAGGATGGCGGCGGAGAAACCGTGATGCTAGCAGGCGGGCGCTATATCGACCGGCTGGAACGCCGCGACGGCGCGTGGAAAATCGCGCTGCGCACCAACATCATCGAATGGAGCTGCATCCAGCCCGCCATGCCGCTGCCCTTCGGCGATGTGCCCGATATCGCCGCGAACGGCATATCCGCGCGGGACAAGAGCGATCCAAGCTATCAGCGACCGCTTACCAATGTGCGCAAGGCGCATGTTCCGAGGTGAGGGGCTGGGATCGCCTCAGCCACCAAAAGCAATGAGATAAATTTCGTCTAATCCGGTTCCGGGAATATGAGCCTTCTTATATTTGGCGTCCTTCCTGCTTGCATTTGCGAGCTTGCCGCACTTTCGAGCGAGAGTAGCCCGCCATGTTGCGAGCCATTTCTTTTCACCTGCGCGATCCACGTTGTTGCTCTTGTCGATGTGCCCCTGGTTGCGGACTTCCCACAGCCTCAAGGCTTCCTGCTCTGCACTGCGTGGTAACACTCCCTCGGCACACCGGGCCCATCTATTGGCAGCGGGAGCGAGGCAGTCGCACGCGGTTGCACTTACGCCGACGTCAGCAATTGCGATCACAACAAATGTTTCTAGAAGACGCATCGGTTTGATCCTAATCGAAGTCCCGAAAGAAAAGAAGTGATGTAGACGTCTGCAATCGACTCCAAAGCCGCCCTACACAAACCATTCCTCGCTAAAATCCCCCACACCGCGCCCGGTATAGTGATCGCCGGCAAAGGGCATGCCCATAAGGCCTTTTGAAATGTCGCGCGCGGGGCCAAAATCCATGTCATAGTCATAGAGCATGATCCGGCTGGCGATTTTCCATTCGCCGTCGCGTTTCGCCAACACGTCAAGGTAACGCCCGCCCATCGCCGTATCGCGTTCGCCGCCCTCTGACTTTATGCGGTGATAGGAGGTGACATAGGTTTCCACTTTGGCCGCGTCTCCCCGCAGCGCGATCGTGCTTTGGCCCAGACTGTGCTGCGTCACCGGAATATCTGGCGAGCCGGGCACGCACCAGCTGAGATAGTCCTCAAATCCGCCTTGCATCACGCCGAAATCAATCGTGGCATCAGGCCAGAAGGCACTTTTGAGCAGCCCTTCATGCCGCCGGTCTTCGCCGCGCGCGACACGGGTGATGACGTCACGGATCGCATCGCGGTCAATCAGGGTTTCAACGGTGGAAGTGCTGGCGTGCATGACGGTTCCTCTCGCTTTCGTGGGGCGGGAACCTAGGCACGCGCAATTGGGCGTCAAGCTGCACGCCGCAAACATCGCCCGCGCATAAAAAAGCCCGGCTGCGCCCTCCTCTGGGCGCAGCCGGGATATTCGTCTCAACCAGTGGCTGGTTTAGGCAGCCTTGCTCGGCAGTTCGGCAATCGAGGTGCCAAACGCGGAAACTTCACCGCGATGGGTGGTCGCCTGCTGCTGGATTTCGATGTATTTCTTGCCGTTTTCCTCAAACTTGCGGATCACGGAACCGTCAATATACATCGCGTCGCCATCGGGATTGTGGCGACGTATCTGGCATTTGCTCTTCGTCAGGAAGCCATCATCACCAATCCAGTTGGTGACGTGATGGGTCAGCCAGCTGCAACGCTCCGGCCCGTAATCATAGGCACCCGGCGCACCAACTTCGAGCGCGAATTCTTCATCCCAGTGGACGCGTTCCGGGCAATCCGGCACGTTGAAACGGTTGGGAATGCCAAGGCCGGGATGCGCCTGCTGCATCTGGTTGGCCAGCTTGTTGGCGCGGATATAAAGCCCGCCCCAGCCCTGCGCGTAGCAAATGAAACCGGTGAC
>JANNZB010000572.1:0-6764 GCA_031410395.1 Novosphingobium sp. | reverse complement strand
CGCGCGTTCATCCAGTTGACGTTGCCGCGCACGGTGTTGATCTCGCCATTGTGGGCGATGAACCGGTAAGGATGCGCGAGCTTCCAGCTGGGGAAAGTGTTGGTCGAAAACCGTTGATGGACGAGGCCGAGCGCCGAGATGCAATCGGGATCGCGAAGATCGTCGTAGAACGAGCCAACCTGGGTTGCCAGCAACAGTCCCTTGTAAACCACGGTGCGGCTGGAAAAGCTTGGCATGTAAAGCTGGGCGATACCAGGCAGCCCGTGCTTTTCGGCCAGCGCTGCCAGCGGGTTTTGTGTCTGCTTGCGGATCGCCAACAGTTTGCGCTCGAAAGCATCCTGATCGGGGCAGTTTGCACCGCGCTCGATCAGGCACTGGCGGATCACCGGCATCTGCTCAATCACCGCTTTGCCGAGGCCATCAAGCGTAACCGGAACATCGCGCCAGCCTATCAGCCGCTGACCTTCCTTGGCGATGAACTTTTCAAAAATGCCGACGATGAAATCGCGGCTTTGCGCATCCTGCGGCAGGAAACACATGGCCACCGCATATTCACCTTCAGCAGGCAGGCTCATGCCTTCGTGCGTGGCCCATTTGCGTAGCAGCGCATCGGGCGTCTGGATCAGAATGCCCGCGCCATCGCCGAGCAGCGGGTCAGCCCCGACCGCGCCGCGATGATCGAGGTTTTTCAGAATCTCCAGTGCCTGGCTGACAATCGCGTGGCTTTTGGCGCCCTTAATGTGGGCAACAAACCCTACACCGCATGCGTCATGCTCGTTACGTGCGTCATAAAGGCCTTGGGATTCGGGAAACGCCATCAAAAATCGTCCTGTCGCGGGCCGGTGCAACCAGATGGTTGCGCCAGAAACTAACGCGAATCGCCGATTTATGCAGCGAAGTTGCGCCAAATGTCCCCATGGCGACAGGATCGTGTTTTTGCAACTGCGAACAGCGCTGCTCCCACGCGCAGGCGGAACCTCAGGAGGCTTGACGAAAGCCAGCGCCCGGCGGCCTGAGGTCCCCGCTTTCGCAGGGGAGCATGTTATTTTCAAATAAGGCGCAGGGGGCGCTCTAACGGCCCAGGAAGTACAGCGCCGCCGCGCCCGCGGCGATCCGGTACCAGCCGAACGGGGTGAAGCCCGAACGGCTGACATAGGCGACTAACACCTTGATCACCGCCAGCGCCACGACAAAGCTGACCACGAAGCCGACGCCGATCAGCCCCCAGCCCACCTGCCCCGATCCGCTCATCAGTGCGGGCAGGTTCTCCTTGATCTCCAGCGTCGAGGCCCCGAGCATTGTCGGCACCGCGAGGAAAAAGCTGAATTCTGCCGCGGTGCGCCGCTCAACCCCCATCGCCAGCGCGCCCATGATCGTCGCACCTGATCGCGAAATGCCGGGGATCATCGAGATGCACTGGATCACGCCGATGGCCAGCGCGGTTTTTACCGGAAGCTGTGCCACACCGCTCGGCCCGCCCGGCTTGGCCATCCGCTCGATAGCGATTATGGCGATGCCGCCGGCGATCAGCGCCCAGGCGACGACGTGCGGCGATCCCAGCAGCGCATTGATGTGTTTCTTGGCGAGAAGTCCGATGACCACCGCCGGAATAAATGCAATCAGCAGGTTGCGCACGAAGGCAATGCTCAGTGGTTCAAGCCGCAGCAGCCCGCGGCCAACCGTCCAGAACGTGCGCCAATAGAGCACCACCACCGCAAGGATCGCGCCCAGCTGGATCACGACATTGAACACCTTCCACGTATCGGCGTCATAACCGAAAATCTCGGTCGCGAGGATCAGGTGGCCGGTGGAAGAGACCGGAATGAACTCGGTCAGTCCCTCGACAATGCCGAGGAGGATTGCGGTGATCAGCAGGCTCATGGCGCGCGATAAACAGCGGGCGCGGTGACCAAGTCAACCCGCGCCCGCTGAAATATTCTGTAATACTCTGGTTTTGCCCGGCGATTACCAGATGCGCAGACGATTTTCCGGTGCAACATACAGCTTGTCGCCCGGCTTGACGTTGAATGCCTTGTACCATTCGTTGAAATTCGGGACGATACCGTTGACCCGGAACTCGCCGGGCGAATGCGGATCGGTGAGCAACCGCTGGCGCAGCGCCGCTTCCCGGATCTGATCGCGGAACACCTGGGCGAAAGCCATGAAGAATCGCTGATCGCCGGTATAGCCGCCGATTACCGGAGCAGGCTTGCCCTTGAGCGACAACTGATAGGCCCGGTAAGCAAGGCTTAGTCCGCCGAGATCGCCGATGTTTTCGCCGAGCGTCAGCCGCCCATTGATGCAGGTCTTGCCCGAATCGAGCGGACAGTGGCTATTGTACTGCGCCACTAGAGCATCGGTGAGCTTGGTGAAGGCGGCCTTGTCCTGATCGGTCCACCAGTTGCGCAGGTTGCCCGCGCCGTCAGATTTGGAGCCCTGATCGTCAAAACCGTGGCCCATTTCATGTCCGATCACCGCACCAATCGCGCCGTAATTGACCGCCGGATCAGCCTTGAGATTAAAGAACGGTGGCTGAAGGATCGCGGCAGGGAAGACGATCTCGTTAAACGAGGAATTATAATAGGCGTTCACCGTTTCGGGCAGCATGCCCCACTCGGACTTGTCCACCGGCTTGCCGACACGGGCGATATCAAACGCCTGCTGCCAGCGCGCTGCAGCCAAGCCATTGGCCAGCGCGGTGGCGGGAGACATCGTCAGGCCCTCATAGGCCTTGTACTTCGCCGGATAGCCGATTTTCGGCGTGAATGCGTCAAGCTTGGCCTTGGCTTCAACCCGCGTTACCGGGCTCATCCAGGTGAGTTCGGAGAGGTTGGCTGCCATCGCACTGCGCAGATTGGCGACCAGCCGCTCCATCGCCAGCTTGTTCTGCGCCGGGAAATAACGCTCGGCATAGATTTTTCCGACCAGTTCACCCAGCGCGCCTTCGACAAACCCGATACCCCGCTTCCAGCGCGGACGCTGTTCGGGCTGGCCGTTGAGCAGCTTGCCATAAAACGCAAAGCTGGCGTCATCGAAACGCTTGGGGAGAACCGCTGCGCCAGAATTGACCAGATTCTTTGACATCCACGCCTGCCACACAGCAGCCGGCTCGCTGGCAATCATATGCGCCAGCGCGGGCACGCCTCCGCCCAGTTTCGCTGCCATTTCAGGCGTAAATTTCTCTGCCGCCAGCTCATCAGCGGTGGGCGGCAACTGGCCGACCAGAACGTAGGCGGGGTTATTCGCACCGGTCTTGGCGATCAGCGTTCGCAGCGGCACTTCGGGCGCCAGCGCGGCGAATTCATCAAGGCTCAGCTTGTTGTAGGTAAGGTTGCGGTTGCGCCCCAGAGCGCGGTCCCAGTTGGCCTGCGCCATTTTAGTTTCCAGCGCGAAAACATCGCCAGCGGTCTTGCCAGGGTCAGCATAGCCGAGTTCACCAAAGATGAACTTGAGATAGTCTTTGTAACGCGCCTGCAGTTCAAGATTGCGTGGGTTCTGAACGAGGAAATAGTCACGGTCGGGCAAACCAAGCGGCGCTTGCCGCACGCTCAGCGCATAGAAGCCGCTGCTTTTCGGATCGGCACCAACGCCGATGCCCAGCGGTGAGGAAATGCCCGGCTCGGCAAAAAGCGCAACCAGCGCCGCCGGATCTTTCGCCGCCTTGATCCGGTCGAGCATTGGCTGCAGCGGAGCGAGCCCCATCTGCTCGATAGTGTCGGTGTCCATGTAAGCCTTGTAGGCTGCAGCCACACGCGCAGCGTCGCTGCCGGGAGGAGGGTTGCTCGCGAGCAGCTCGTCCATGATCGTGTGCATCCGGGCATCAGACTTGTCGATCAGTTCGTCAAACGAGCCATAGCGCGAACGGTCAGCCGGAATAGGGGTTGCGGCGACCCACTTGCCGTTGACAAACTTGTTGAAATCGTCGCCCGGCTTTACCGACTGATCGATCCACTGCGTCTGCACGCCGAACTTGCCCCAGCCATCGGTGGCATCGCTCGGCATAGCTGCAGACGCGCGCGCCTTGGAATGGTGCTTGACGGGCTTCGCCTGAGCCGCGCCGCTGGCCGCCAACGCCACAAGGCTGGCTGCAATGGTAAATTCCTTGATCATAGGTGTAAATCCTGCGAATTAGACTGGTTGCAGGTGCAACCATTAACCAGCGCCGCACGATTGCCAATCCTATTCGACGGAAGCGAATGCCCGTTCGTCGAACTGCAACGACGCGAGACGTGCATAAATACCACCGGCCTTGGCCAGATCATCGTGCTTGCCGTGTTCGACCAATCGGCCGTGATCGAGCACGAGAATCCGGTCTGCCTTGCGAACCGTGGCGAGCCGGTGGGCGATCACCAGCGTGGTGCGGCTCTGCATCAACCGGTCAAGCGCCTGCTGCACCAGCTGTTCGCTTTCGGCATCGAGCGCCGATGTTGCCTCATCGAGCAGCAGGATTGGTGCATCGCGCAGCAGTGCGCGGGCAATCGCGATACGCTGACGCTGACCGCCCGATAACCGCGCACCGTCCTCGCCCAGAAATGTCTCGAGGCCCTCTGGCAGATCGCGCAGGAACTTTTCGGCATTGGCCGCACGCGCTGCGTCCCAGATTTCTTCGTCGCTGGCGTCCCAGTTGCCATAGCGCAGATTATCGCGCGCTGAGGCAGCGAACAGCGTGCCGTCCTGCGGCACAAAAGCCATGCGGCGGCGCACGTCTGCGGGATCAGCCTTGGTCAGCGGCACCCCATCAAGCTTCACCACGCCTGACTGCGGATCATAGAACCGCTCGGCCAACTGGAAAATTGTACTTTTGCCTGCGCCCGAAGGCCCGACGATAGCCACCGTCTCGCCGGGCTCCACCGTCAGCGAGAAATCGTGCAGCGCCGCAACCTCAAGCCGGGTTGGATAGCGGAACGTCACATGATCGAAAACCAGGCTGCCGCGCGCTGGCTCGGGCAACGCCATCGGCATGGCGGGCGCGGCGATCAGCGGCTTTTCGTTGAGCAGCTCGTTAAGGCGGCTGGCGGCACCTGCACCGCGCACCAGATCGCCATAGGATTCAGACAGAGAGCCAAAGGAACTCGCAACCAGCACTCCTGCCAGAATAAACGCGGCAATCGTTCCGCCGCTGATCTTGCCGGTGGCGACACCGATCGAGCCTTGCCACAGCAGCACGGTGATCGATCCGAAGATCAGGAACATGATCACCGCGGTCATCATCGCGCGGATGCGGATGCGGCGTTTGGCGGTGTTGAACGTGGCCTCAACCGCTTCTTCAAACCGCGAAGACTCACGCTTTTCCTGATTGAAAGCCTGCACGACCTTCATCGCACCGAGCACTTCGGTCACCATAGCGCCGATATCGGCGACCCGGTCCTGACTGCTACGCGAAACATTGCGCAGCCGCCGCCCGAACCAGATAATCGGCAAAACGATCAAGGGGATGGCAATGAGCAGTTGCGCGGTAAGCCGGGGCGCAAGGTAAAACAGATAGGCAGTGCTGATCACGCCGATCAGCAGATTGCGCAGCGCCACCGATACCGTGGTGCCGACCACCACTTCGATCAGCGCGGTGTCCGACGTCATGCGCGAGGAAATCTCGGCCGGGCTGTTCGATTCAAAGAAGCTGGGCGGCATTCGCAGCAGATTGGACTGGACCTTCTTGCGGATATCGCCGACCACGCGCTCGCCAAGCCACGAGACGTAATAAAACCGGAACGCGGTGCCGATGCCAAGGACGACAATCACCACCAACATCAGTTCGAAGGCGTGATCAATTTCAGGAATTTGCGATTTCGCGGTGAAACCTTTGTCGATGACTTCCTTGAACCGGCTCGGGATATAGCTTGTCGCCGCCGATGTGGTGACCAATGCGGTCAAGGCGATCGCCAGATGTCCCGGATAATAAAGTGCTTGGCGCCAGATCATCCGCAGCGGGCCAAGACTGCGCGCAGGCTTGGGCTCCTGGGCGATGGCGGCCGCAGAATCGTCTGGGATTACGACCGGGATGAGATCGAGTGCGACGGTTTGGCTGTCCATAGCCGCGCAAACTAGCGCAGAGCAGGCCTGGGGAAAAGGCGATAGATTGCTTTTTTGAACCTAAATGCTTTTTGTGCATTGCAACATAGGCGTGCGAGGGCCAGATTAGGCACTGTGCCCCGCCGGATGTTCGGCGCAATCGGGAGCCAATGCTTGCTCTATACCGCCCATGAATTGAACCGTGCCTGGCTGACCGGGGCCTCGGCCTGGGCTTCTGCCGGGGTCGAGATGCTTGGGCATTCGCTGATGCCGAAGGATCCTTTCGGGATTGCCCCGATGTTGGCATCGGCGCTTGAGGTGTTTGCCCACGCCGCTGCACCGCGCGGCAAACCGGCCTTTGATATTGAAACCGTGACTGTCGACGGCGTGAGCTATCCGGTGACCGAAGCCATCGTTGTCCACCGTCCGTTCGGCAATCTGTTGCGCTTCAGCCATCCCGGCCTGCCCGAAGGTGCGCCGAAGCTGTTGATTGTCGCGCCAATGAGCGGGCATTTCGCCACGCTGCTACGCGGTACAGTCGCCCGGATGCTCGAACGCGCCGAGGTGTTTATTACCGATTGGCACGATGCCAGGATGGTTCCGCTTTCCGCAGGCCCATTCACGCTCGATGACTATATCGACGAACTGGTCGGTTTTCTTGGCCATATCGGCCCGAACGCGCACATGATGGCGGTGTGCCAGCCCTCGGTCCCGGCGCTCGCGGCGACTGCGTTGATGAATGCCGACAAGCACCC
>JANNZB010000571.1:0-3675 GCA_031410395.1 Novosphingobium sp. | reverse complement strand
CGCACCAAATGCTCAACGGAGCGCTAATTACGCTGTGTTCTGACATGTTCGAAAGCAAGACCGTGGCGACCGCCAGCGGTATGGCTGGCTCTGCGGCATGGATAGGCGGCATGCTGTTTACATTCGCAATCGGCAAGAGCGCCGACGTATTTGGCTACAGCCCGCTGTTCGTAGCGCTTGCAGGGCTCGATCTGATTGCGGCGGCAGTGTTGTGGAGCCTGTTGCGCAAAACTTCCGGGAGCAAACGAGATGGTCATGCATCCGCCTGAAAGATCAACTTTTACGAAACGGCACAAGGCACGGGGGGCCAGCATCGCACTGACCGTGGCGAGTGTCGCTGGCGGAGGCACCTCGTTCGCACAAACTCCGACATCCGTGACCGCCGACGTCGCTAGCACGCCGTTGCGATCGTCTGTTTCATCGACGATTATCCTCGCGGGCCTTTTTTCTCACCAGTTCCACATGGTGCCGTCTTCAAGTCGGGCGACCGGCAGGTAGGCACGGCTGTAGGGGTGCTTGGCGGCCAGTTTCTCGTCGATATCGACCCCGTGACCGGGCGTCTCTCCACAGATCAGGTGGCCATCTTCAAACCGGTAGTCGTGCGGGAATACCGCGTCAGTCTCCGGCGTGTGGCGCATGTATTCCTGGATGCCGAAGTTGGGCACCCATGTATCAAAGTGCAGCGCCGTGCCCATCGTGACGGGTGAAAGGTCGGTCGCACCGTGGCAGCCGGTACGGACCTGGTAAATTGCGGCGAGGTCGGCGATCCGGCGTAAGTGGGTGACACCGCCGGCGCCGACGATGGTAGCGCGAACATAATCGATCAGCTGGTTCTGGATGAGGTCCTTGACGTCCCATATCGTGTTGAAGATTTCGCCCACGGCGAGCGGGGTGGTGGTGTGATGGCGCACCAGCTTGAACGCCTCCTGATTTTCCGACGGGGTGCAGTCCTCCAGCCAAAACAGCGAATAAGATTCGAGTGCCTTGCCCAGCTGCGCCGCTTCCGTCGGGGTGTAGCGATGATGTCCGTCGTGCAGCAAATGCGGATCAAAACCATACGTCTCGCGCAGCTTTTCAAAAAGCTTGGGGACATAGTTCAGCGCTTTGTGCGTATCCCAACCGGTAACGCTGGGCAGCGCGGCATCGGCAGGCTCGTAATACAGCTTTCCGCGTCCGACGCCGTAAGCGTCTTTGATCCCCGGCACACCGGTTTGGGCGCGGATCGCCTTGTAGCCCAAATCGATATATTGCCCGACAGCATCCACCGTTTCGGCAATGTCCATGCCATTGGCATGACCATAGACCATCACCCGGTCGCGACTTTTGCCGCCGAGCAAATCATACAGCGGCATCCCGGCCATTTTGGCTTTGATATCCCATAGTGCGACGTCGACCGCAGCAATGGCGCGCATCGTCACTGGTCCGCGCCGCCAGTAGCATCCGCGATAGAGAAACTGCCATATATCCTCGATCCGGCGCGGATCAGCGCCGACAATCGCAGGGATTACGTGTTCTTCAAGATAGGCCACCACCGACAATTCACGTCCGTTGAGCGTCGCATCGCCTATCCCGTACACGCCCTGGTCAGTCTCGATCTTCAGCGTGACGAAATTGCGTCCTGGGCACGTGACGATTACCCGGGCTGAGGAGATTTTCATGGGGCGCGGCTTTCACAACGGGGCGATCGGGTGTAGCACTTGACTAAGCCAGACTAATCTGGCCTGTCAAGAAATCGCTCGATTGGTATGACCAAACATGAAGATTCCTCATTTTTCAGCGACGAAGGATCGGCTCTACCTCGATGTGGCACGCAGCCTGATCGATGAGATTGCAGGATGTCGTTACGCGGTAGGCGCAAGGCTTCCGGCCGAACGCGAGCTCGCTGTGCAATATGGGGTCAGCCGGCCAACCGTGCGCGAGGCGATCATTGCGCTGGAGGTGCAAGGCCTGGTCGAAGTGCGCATTGGCTCGGGCGCATATGTGCTGCGCTTGCCCGGGAAAGAAGAAAATCCCGGCTTTAACATCTCCGCGTTCGAGCTTACCGAAGCTCGCTTGCTGTTCGAAGGCGAAGCCGCCGCGCTCGCCGCGACCGAAGCAAGCGAAGACGACCTTGCAGAGATCGCCCTGCTGGTGGTAGAAATCGCCCGTGAGAACCAGGAGCCGGGCGGCACGGACAAGGCTGACCGGGCGTTTCACCTCGCCATCGCGCGCGCCACGCGCAATACTGCCGTGGCCGACGTCATCAATCAACTGTGGGACCTGCGCTACAGTTCGCCCGAAGCCGCGCTCCTCCACGAAAAGGCACGCACCGCTAACGTCAAGCCGGTGGTTAACGAGCACACCGCTGTGCTGGATGCCTTACGTCGTCGCGATCCCGCCGCAGCCCGCGCGGCGATGCGGACGCACCTGTCGGCGGTGCTCGACAGCCTGCTGTTCGCCACTGAGGAAAAGGCCATTGCCGAGGCGCGGCGTTCGGTCGATGCAAAGCGGCAGCGCTACGCTCGGGCCGCTGGCTGAGAACAATGCCACGGCCGCTACACCTCCATCCCGACCGGTTGCTGCCGGCTGATCCACAGACACGCAAAATCGCTCGCGGCCTTTACGCTACGGTCGCCGGTCTGCCGATCATCAGCCCGCACGGGCACACTGACCCATCGTGGTTTGCCGGGAACGAAAATTTCGCGAATGCGAGCGACCTGTTGCTGGTGCCCGACCACTACGTCTTCCGCATGCTGTATTCGCAAGGCGTGCCATTGGAAGCGCTCGGTATCGGCAATCCCGATTATGATCCGCGCGCCGCATGGCGGCTGTTTGCCGAGCGCTACCATCTGTTTCGGGGAACCCCATCGCGCGCATGGCTGGACTGGGTTTTTGCCGAGGCCTTTGGCATCGACGTGCGCCTTGATGATGAAGGGGCTGACCATTATTACGATACGATTACCGAGGCGCTCGCCACGCCAGCGTTCAAACCGCGCGCGCTTTTCGAACGCTTCAACATCGAAGTAATTGCGACCACCGAAAGCCCGCTGGATACGCTCGAGCACCACCGCGCGATACGCGCCAGCGGATGGGGCGGCCGGGTGATCACCGCTTATCGGCCCGATCCGGTGGTGGATCCCGAGTTCCAAGGCTTTCATGCCAACATTCGACGACTGTCGGACCTGACAGGCAAGGATTGCTATAGCTGGAAAGGTTATCTCGCGGCTCACCGCCTGCGCCGGGAATTCTTTGCGGCAATGGGGGCAACCAGCACCGACCATGGTCACCCCACAGCGCGCACCGCTGATCTTTCGCCCGCAGAGGCCGAATTGCTGTTCACCAAGGTTGTGACCGGCACCTTTACGCCCGACGACGCCGAACTCTTCCGCGCCCAGATGCTGACCGAAATGGCGGCGATGTCGTGCGACGACGGTTTGGTCATGCAGATCCACCCCGGCAGCTTTCGCAACCACAACGCTCAGGTCTTCGCCAAACTTGGCCGTGACAAAGGTGCCGACATCCCCCTGCGAACCGAATACGTCCACGCGCTAAAGCCGCTGCTCGACCGGTTCGGAAACAATGCGCGGCTTTCGGTGATCGTTTTCACGCTCGATGAAAGCACCTATTCAGGCGAACTTGCGCCGCTCGCCGGGCATTATCCATGCCTTAAGCTGGGCCCTGCCTGGTGGTTTCACG
>JANNZB010000570.1:0-2878 GCA_031410395.1 Novosphingobium sp. | reverse complement strand
CCCCTGCATTTGCGCCTTCAGATATACCAAGAGCTTCGGGTCGCGGAGGTTGACAGGAGAGCGGCCCACGTCTTCGCGTAGCCCTTCAAGCACAGCAACACGGGCGGCACTCAACGTGGCGGCAAGGCGCTCATTACCGGTAAATTGCGCAATTTTCCAAGCTGCAGCTGCCAAGACTTGGCCAAGCGATCCAAACTCTTTGATCAGCGTTTGCGCTAGCTTTTCGGCACTATCGGGTTCGAACGCCCGGACCAGTTGCGCCAGGGCGGTAAGTTGACGCCCTTGCGCTTCAACCTCCAGTGGTTTGCGGTGCCGCAAATCAGGATGAGTGGGATCAAGTCGGATGGCGCCCAATTCATTATCGCGTAGGCGATCGGATGGATTTGGATATCCAGCGCGCGAATGACGTGCGCCATCACGGCGATCAACTGGAGTGAGGAAACCCATATTGGCCAAATTCTCCGCGCGTGAAGCGCAATCGTACAAAAGCTGAGCAGCCCTGTGGTGTCTGCAATCGCGCTGACCGGATCGATTTGCACATAGTGAAAAGCTACGATCTGATATCCGATTGCGTTTACGAGGACTTGTGCTGCAATGATGATAGCGCCCAACTTTTCGGGTGAATCACCGAGCCACATAGCCAATGTGATTGCCGAAAGGATAAGTGCCAAGGTTGCGAAGAAGAGAGCCATAGGTATGGACCTGCGGGGGCTCTCTCTTCCAGTCAAGCCGCTTAGGCCACGAGCTTCAGTCCCACCTGGTCATCGGAATCGATCTTGCCATTGGGGCAGCCATTCGGATCAAGGCTATAATTGGCCCGCTCTTGGCCCACTTTGAGCAAATCTGCATGCACTCGGATCATGTCACCGCGTGCATCTGATAATGAACTGAGCGAACGAACCAAGCGCATGATCGCTGTCTGCCCGGTGGCAATCGGCGCATCGGTATCGACCCGAGCCTGAACCATCGTCGCCAAAAGCGATGCACTGCTTGCAAGCGCACGGTCGATTTCGATTTCGCTGTTCACGAGGTCCCGAACGATCCGTGAAGCTGCGATCTGCGTATTCATTGCCATGCCAATCTCCATCCCAGCACCATGCGGTGCGGGCAAATTGAAGTTCGAAGGCTGGCCGCTTTTACATTATGGTTGTCAGCGTCTGTGCGATTGCAAGCATCGATAGCGTCAAAAGTGCTATAAATGCAGCCAGCGCAGGAATAACGAAAACTCGACCTAGAATCCCAAAGCGGTTGTCAAATGCCTCCAGGCCAACTGGTGGTTCCGGTTCAATGTGCCAAGGCGGATTCATCTGGAAGGACGAAACATCCGAAAGCATGAAGACCGGATCAACAGGCTGATCCCGATCCGGCATCTGCATTGGAAGCTCTTGGGTTTCTACCTGCGAAAAGTCGTATGCGGTTTCTTCGCATATCCCGCGCAGCCGCGAATATGCGCGCGCCAGCTCACCGCGCGTCGAAATGCCCAGCTTCTGCCGGGCAGTGGTAATGCGCTGATCCACGGTGTAGCGAGAGATGTTTAGCGCCCGGGCAATTTCTTTGGACGATTTATGCGCCAGCACTAGGTCCAAAACCTCGCACTGCTTCGCCGACAGGGCCGCTTTCGGCTTAGCTGATTGGTCTATCGCTTGCATTTCAAATACTTGCCCCATCTAGTTGGGCGTTTATATCTGAAATCGTCAGTTTTACGAAGGTTTGTTTAACGCACATTAACCTAGAATTAAGTGTCTACCCTAGATTTTCAACTGCTTGGCTAATGCCACCTTCTCACTATTCAGCCGCTCAATTGCCGCGTTCAAGTGAATTGACGCCATTGAAAACCCAGCGCTATCAAGTAGTTGTAGTTGGGTTGCAAAGGCCTCGAGTGCGGAATCGATTACCTCCATTTTGGATGTAATTGTTCCTACAGTAGCAGTCGGGTGCTCATTCTCAGATGACATGCTTACGGTCCCGCGTGCTGCTTCTTTTCGGCAGTCGCGGACTGCCCGTGCTTCCTAAAAATGTCAATTGGCCGGCAACCGGAAATAAACCAAACCGGTGTCAGTTTGGGTCTAATGGCGCAATTGTGTCTGAAGTGTAAAATTCTTCAGGTCACCAACTTGGCCCTCCCCAACAAACCATTTTCCTACATGCCCGGCCGCGCGGTAAGGTTGCCCTCCAGGGGGAAGTCCAACATTTCTGCGCGAGGCACCGCTCCCATGCCATCCCCTCCCCAATGCAAATCCACCCGCCCGTCGCGCCGCACCTCTGCGGCGGCGTTCGCTGATCTGCCGCCCGAGCCGGACGATCCGCTGCTGGATTTTGCGCCTTACGTCCACCGCGCGCCGCGGCGCAATTCGATCACCCCGGCGCGGCAGCGGGAGTTCATTGCCGCGCTGGCGGCGAGCGGGATCGTGACGCAGGCGGCGCGGGGGATCGGGGCTTCGCTTGAGGCCTTGTACCGGCTGCGGCACCAACCCGGAGCCGAGGCGTTTTCAGCCGCGTGGGATCTGGCGATTGACCGGGGGCTGGCACGGCTGGAGGATTGCGCGCTCGAGCTGGCAATTGCCGGTGAGGAGCTGCCGATCGTCTCGGCGGGCCAGCTGCTCGGGACCTATCGCAAGCACAATTTTGGCCACATCCGCTTCGTGCTCAGCCAGCGCCGCGCGGCGCGGTGGAATATGCAGGACCCGCACTATGCCAAGCTCAAGCCCGGACATCCGGTCTATGACCAGCTCCACGCTGCCTGGATTGAGGAATATGAGGGCGACGAGCAGGAGGTCTTCGATTCGATCGACGCGATGATCGATGAAATGCGCGAGCGCAGCATGGCTGATGACCTCGCGCTGGAAGGTCCGGACAAGGATGCGGGCGGCGGCGGCGA
>JANNZB010000569.1:0-4852 GCA_031410395.1 Novosphingobium sp. | reverse complement strand
GTTCGCTGGCAAGGCCGCCTCGATGCTCGCAGGCGATCCACGCGAGGGCAAGACGCCGCTCGGCGCGGTGGTCGATCAGAAGACCGTCACCCACGTCAACGCGCTGATCGACGATGCCGTTGCCAAGGGTGCCAGCGTAATTTCAGGCGGCAAGGGCGTCTCGGTTCTCATGCCAGCCACCGTGGTCGATGGCGTGACTGCCGCGATGAATCTATACCGCGACGAAAGCTTTGGCCCTGTAGTGGCGATGATCCGCGCGCGCGATTCCGAACACGCGGTTGAGCTTGCGAATGACACCCAATACGGCCTCTCCGCCGCCGTCTTCACGCGCGATATCGCCAAGGGGCTGACACTTGCCCGGCGTATTCAATCGGGCATCTGCCACGTCAATGGCCCCACCGTGCATGATGAGGCGCAGATGCCGTTCGGCGGGCTCGGCGCATCGGGCTATGGGCGGTTTGGCGGAAAGCAAGGCATTGACAGCTTCACCGAGACGCGGTGGATCACTGTTGAAACCTTACCGGGGCATTTCCCGATCTGATTGCAAAATACTATTCAATCAGGGCGAGCAGGGCAGGCAGAAAATGCGCGCGGTGGCTTTCCGGAATCCGGGCAAGCAGGTCGTGCTCAAACTGGGCGCTGATAGCCTCAACTTGCTCAAGCCGTGCCCGGCCAAGTTCCGTGAGAACGATAGCTTGAGACTTGCGATCAATCGGTTGCCGCGAGATAAGCCCGGCACTTTCGAGGCGACCGAGCAAAGGTACCATATTGGCGCGCTGGATTTCGAGCAGCTTGCCGATCTCGCTCGATGTAATATCGGTTCTGTCGCCGATAAGTTGCAACACCGTCGCGTCTGAAATCCTTAGCTCTATCCTAGCCAGCCGGGGGGCAAGATCGGCCATCATGACATTAGCCGCGCGGCGAAGGGCAAATCCCGGCAATTCGAGCAAAGCCACAGGCATGGAATTATTGACCAAGAGGCACTCCAATAAAGCTATTGACTATAGCAACTCTGTAGCTATGCAATATAGCAAATTAACACCATTCGAGGGAGAACGCCATGTCTGATCGCGCGGAAGAAGATACCGTCGCCGTTAAGGTCGAAAACCGCATCGCCTGGGTTTCGTTCAACCGCCCGGAAAAGCGCAATTGCATGAGCCCGAAGCTCAACCGCCAGATGAAACGGGTGCTTGAGGATTTGGAATTTTGTGATGACGTCGGCGCGGTGGTGCTGGCGGGTGAAGGCACGGCATGGTCCGCAGGAATGGACCTCAAAGAATATTTCCGCGAGAACGAAGCCAAAGGGCTTGGCGCAACGCGCGCCGCGCAGCGTGAGGCTTATGGCTGGTGGGAGCGGCTGCGCTTTTACGAGAAGCCGACTATCGCCATGGTCGGCGGCTGGTGCTTCGGCGGAGCATATGGACCGCTGTTCAGCTGCGATCTGGCGGTGGCGGCTGAAGACGCCCAGTTCGGGCTTTCGGAAATCAACTGGGGCATTCTTCCAGGTGGCGGCGCGAGCAAGATCATCGTCGAGCTCACCGGATTTCGCAACGCGATGTATCACGCGATGATGGGCGAGAATATCAATGGACGCAAAGCCGCCGAATGGGGCCTCGTCAATGAAGCCGTGCCGAGTGAGGCGCTGAAGGCCCGCGTTACCGAGATTGCCACCGTGCTGCTAGGTAAAAATCCTCAAGCGCTCAAATCAACTAAATTCGCTATCCGCCGGGTGCGCGAGATGACCTACGACAATGCGCAGGACTATTTGATCCGCGCTCAAGAAGCGGCGAATTACTTTGATAACGACGGGCGGAAGGAGGCCACGCGCCAGTTCATTGACGATAAGGCGTTCAAGCCCGGCCTTGGTGCCTATGATCTGGACAACAAGTCCACTTGACCCAGGTTTGAGCGCATAATGACGATAGTGGTCGATCCGATCCGCACCCACGCCCGCGCCATGCCAGGACGGCTGGCGGTGGGCGATGCAGAAAGCGGCCGCCGCTGGGATTGGGGGGAGCTTGATACGGCGATTGATCGCGCAGGCGCTTGGCTGGTGGCGAAACTCGGGGTGAAGTCTGGCGCGAGGGTCGCGGCGCTGGCCCGCAATTCGCCGCTCCACGTTGTGCTGCAATTTGCTTGCGCTCGGGCCGGGGCGATCTATGTCCCGCTCAACTGGCGGCTGGCTCTGGCGGAGATTGCCGCGCTGATTGTCGATGCTAAGCCAGCGCTGATCTTTCATGACGCCGATTTTGCCCTGCCGGATACCAGCGCCGAACGCCTGATTATTTCCGATTTGGAGATGCTCGGCATTGCCGGTTCAGCGCCACCGCCTTCGGCTCGTTGTGGATGGGACGAACCGATGACGCTGCTCTATACATCGGGCACCAGCGGCAAGCCCAAGGGCGTGATCGTAACCGAGGCCAATGCTTTTTGGGGGAATACCAATTTCGCGCTAGGTAGCCAAGTCAGCCACGAATCTGTGTTTCTATGCGATATGCCGCTGTTTCATACCGCCGGACTATTCGCCGCGACGCGGGTGCCGATTCTGATGGGTGGCTCGGTTTGGATCAGCGGCGGGTTTGACCCCGCCAAAACCATCGCCTGGATTGCTGACCGCAGCCTTGGCATCACCCATTATTTCTCGGTGCCGCAGATGGCGACGACGCTTTGGCAGCATCCCGATTTTAGCCCACAGAAATTTGGCCGCTTGACACTCTTTGCCACGGGCGGCGCGCCCAATCCCAAGGCGCAGGTTGAACGGTTCGCCAATGCCGGGATCCGCTTTTCCGATGGCTTTGGGATGAGCGAAACCGGATCGAACTTTGGTATGCCGGTGCTCGACAAAGCGGTGCTGATCGCCAAGGCGGGAAGCTGCGGTCTGCCGTTTGTTTCGATGCAAACGCGCGTGGTCGATGGCGACGGCCTTGACGTAGCGCCAGGCGAGACGGGCGAGTTGTGGCTCAAAGGCCCGAGCGTTACCCCCGGTTACTGGAACCAGCCCGAACTCACCGCCAAGGCATTTGCCGGTGGCTGGTTCAGGACCGGCGATGTCGCAAGGCAGGACGAAGATGGTTTTTTCTACCTCGTTGACCGGATGAAGGACATGTACATTTCGGGCGGCGAAAACGTCTATCCCGCCGAAGTCGAAGCGGTGCTCGCCGAACTGCCCGATATTGCCGAAGTGGCCGTGATCGGAGTGGCTGACGAAAGATGGGGCGAAGTGGGGCGCGCATTCGTTACCCTGCTGCCTGGCACGGTGCTCAGCACCGAGGCGATCATGAACCACTGTCGCGTACGACTGGCGCGGTTCAAAGCCCCCACAAGCATTGTATTGACCGAATCAATTCCCCAGACCGCATCGGGCAAGGTGCTCAAGCATCTGCTGCCGCGCGATTAGGGAATTGGAAGACCGGCATGGCAGAGGCGAGAGAAGGGAGCCATTGTGATTTCGCAGGCAGATAATCAGCAGACCGATCCGCGCAAAACCATGGCGCTGGGGCCGATGACTGCACGGCAGGTGCTGGCGATAGCAACCTGTGTGATCCTCAATGCACTTGATGGATTCGATGTCCTCTCGATCAGCTTTGCCTCGCCGGGAATTGCCAAGGAATGGAGGATCGAACGCGCAGCTCTTGGTGTGGTGCTGTCGATGGAACTGGTTGGCATGGCAGTAGGCTCGCTGCTGCTCGGACAGATGGCGGATCGCCTGGGGCGCAAGCCGACGGTACTGATCTGCTTGGCTGTTATGGCGGGGGGCATGTTCAGCACAAGTCAGGTGGGCAGCATTGAGGCCTTGGCTGTGACAAGACTGCTCACGGGGCTTGGCATTGGCGGGATGCTGGCGACAACAAATGCTCTGGTGGCCGAATATTCCAACAATCGCTGGCGTGGTGCGGCGGTTGCGGTAATGGCTGCCGGCTATCCTCTAGGTGCAATTCTTGGCGGATCAATCGCGACTGCGTTACTGGCCTCCGGCGGTTGGCGACAAGTGTTCGTGCTCGGTGCAGTCATGACCGCCGCATGTTTCCCGATGGCTCTAGTGATGCTTGCCGAACCAGTAAGCTCGATCATCCAGAAGCGACGCGCCAACGCAGTGAACCAGCTCAACCGCAGCCTGAAGTCTCTGGGCCATGCGCCGGTGAGCAAACTGCCCGATCCAGATCCTCAGGCGCGTAAGCCCAACATTTCAGAGCTATTCGCGCGCGGGATGGCTCCCGTCACCGCGCTACTCACGTTGGCCTATTTTCTGCACATCATCACCTTTTATTTTATTCTGAAATGGGTTCCCAAGATCGTCGTTGACATGGGATATTCACCTTCGGCCGCGGGTGGCGTGTTGGTTTGGGCCAATCTGGGAGGGCTTGCCGGAGGCCTCCTGTTCAGCGCGCTGAGCCTGCGCTTTTCGCTTCGAGCCCTGCTTGTTGCTTTCATGCTCGCATCGACGGTTATGATCACCTTATTCGGGCAAGGACAGGCTGATCTGCCAATACTATCGTTGGCGGCGGCGGCGGGCGGTTTCTGCACAAATGCAGCGGTAGTCGGGCTTTATGCTCTGGTCGCATCTTCATTCCCGACCGCAGTCAGGGGCGGCGGCACGGGTTTTGTCATCGGCTTTGGCAGGGGCGGTGCTGCGCTGGGGCCGATCATCGGCGGTATGCTGTTCCAAGCGGGTTTTGCACTGGCAACGGTTGCTGCCGTCATGGCCTGCGGATCGCTCCTCGCCGCAGGTGCTTTGCTTGCGCTGCCGAGGCGCGAATCTGAGGAAAATTGACTGTTGCCAAAACGACCGGGTTCAGATCTAGGGCTGACTTTAACCTCGCTTTACTGATGCATTTACTGCGGCGATCAGGTC
>JANNZB010000568.1:0-4857 GCA_031410395.1 Novosphingobium sp. | reverse complement strand
CCATCCGGTCGGCAACGGCTTTGAATTTGCCAAGGGCTTCACTGGCAAGCTGATTTTTGCGCACCAAGGCTCGGATACCAAGTTCACCCAGGACGTGACCATCGGCGCGGGCGGCAGCAGCACGGGCGAATGGGCCGTGCCGCAAGGCGCGCCGCTGGGCGATTATTCGCTGCGCTTTGAAGCCGGTGGCCGGTCGGTCTGGTCCGAGCAGCAAGTCCGCGTTGATGAATACAAGCTGCCGACCATGCGTGCGATCGTCACTGGGCCGGAAAACGCCCCCGGCGGCGCGCTGGTTCAGCCGGGATCGGTGCCGGTATCGTTGTTTGTCGGCTATCTTTCGGGCGGCGGCGCGGCGCGACTTCCGGTGACGATGCGCAGTGATTTTTCTGACTGGAGCCCGCAGCCCAAGGGCTGGGATGGCTTCAACTTTGGCGGCGATGCGTTGGTCGAAGGCACCCGCACGCTGAGCGGCGAAGGCCAGGCCCCGCCGCCACCGCTGCCCTATGCCCAAACGCTCCCGGCGACGCTCGGCGGCGATGGCACGGCCAAAACCGATATCGCGATCAGCCAGCCGATAACGCGCCCCACTGCGCTGACGGTTGAGATGGATTACCCTGATGCCAATGGCGAGACGATGACCGCATCGAAGGTGATGATGCTCTATCCCTCGGCGCTGCAAGTCGGGGTGAAAACCGATGGCTGGCTTATGCGCGACGATGATCTGCGGCTCCAACTTGCTGTTCTCGATCTGGCCGGCAAGCCCATCGCAGGCGCGCCGGTGACGGTGATGGTCTATTCGCGCAGCGTCATAACCGCGCGGCGGCGGCTGATCGGCGGCTTCTACGCTTATGACAATCAGGAAAAGGTTGAGCGCATTTCTGGCGGCTGCATCGCCCGCAGCGACGCGCTAGGCCGCGCGCGCTGCCAGCTTGCACCCGGCGTTTCGGGGGAAGTTACCGTGGTCGCCACCGCCAGGGACGCTGCCGGGCGCGAAAGCCGCGCGGTGCAAACCGTGTGGCTGGCGGGCCAGGACGATTGGTGGTTCGGGGGCGACAATGGCGACCGTATGGACGTGATCGCCGAAGCACCGGAATACGAGGCAGGCGATACCGCGAAATTTCAGGTGCGCATGCCCTTCCGCGAGGCCACCGCGCTGGTCACGGTTGAGCGCGAAGGCGTGATGTCGAGCTTCGTCACCCAGCTTTCAGGCAAAGACCCACAGGTTGAGGTCAAGCTGCCGGGATCCTACGCGCCCAATGTTTATGTCTCGGTGATGGCAGTGCGCGGCCGGGTGAACGGATCGAAACTTTGGATTTCCGATCTCGCCAAACGCTGGAACTTGCCATTCGGGCAACGCGACGCTGCCAATCCCACCGCGACGGTTGACCTCGCCAAGCCCAGCTATCGTATTGGCTATGCCAAGGTTAAAGTCGGCTGGGAGGGGCACAAGCTGGGCGTTACGGTCAAGGCTGATCGTGAGAAATACGCGGTGCGCGATAAGGCGCAGGTTTCCATCGCGGTGCGCGATCCCGATGGCAAACCGGCGCGCAACGCCGATGTTACTTTCGTCGCAGTGGACGAGGCGCTGCTGCAATTGATGCCCAACAAAAGCTGGAACCTTCTCGAAGCGATGATGGGCGAGCGCAATCTTGAGGTCGCAACTTCAACCGCGCAGATGCAGGTGGTCGGCAAGCGGCACTTCGGCAAAAAGGCCGTGGCGGCGGGCGGCGGCGGCGGCGATGCTTCGGGCGTCAACCGAGAGAATTTTCAGCCAGTGCTGCTATGGCAGGGCAAGGTGGCGCTCGATGGCAATGGCGTGGGCCATGTTGAAGTGCCGCTGTCCGACGCACTCTCCCGCTTCCGGATGGTGGCGGTGGCGACCAATGGCGCGCAGTTGTTCGGCACTGGTGAAACATCGGTGCGCACCGCGCAGGATCTTTCGACCTACCCGGGCCTGCCAGCCCTGGTGCGCACGGGCGACCTTTTTGAAGCGGTGTTCACTCTGCGCAACGGCGCTGAGCATCCGATGACTGTCACTGCGCAGCCGGTGGTTGAGGGTCTGAACGCAAAGTTCCCGCCGCTCACGCTCACTCTGGCGGCAGGAGCCGCTGGCCGGGTGCGCTGGGGGGTTGATGCTCCTGCCACACCGGGCACGCTGAAATGGACGCTTGCGGTCAAATCGAGCGATGGCAAGGCCAAGGATTCGGTCGTCGCCATGCAGGAAATCACTCCGGCAGTTCCCGTGGAAGTCTGGGCGGCAAGCCTGCTGCGCGTCGGCGATCCCGCCCCGGTGATCGGCGTGCCTGTTGGCGCGCTGCCTGGCGGATATGTTGATGTGGCGTTCAGCGACAGCCTCGCCGCGCCGCTCGGCGGGGTGAAAGCCTATATGACCGACTATCAGTACAACTGCTTTGAGCAGCGGCTTTCGCGGATCATCGTCAATGGCGATAGCGGTGGCTGGACGGCGCTGGCGGGGGCAATGCCGACCTATCTCGATAGCGATGGCTTGCTGCGCTACTGGCCCGATGCCAGTCTCCACGGCTCGCCCGAACTTACCGCCTATGTCCTTGCCGCGACCTCGGCATCGGGCCTCGCCATTCCCGAGGCATCGCGCGCCCGAATGATCGCGGCCCTGCAAGGCGTGGTCGAAGGCCGGGTAACGCGCGAGCGGGCATGGCGCGCGGATGAGCGCATTGTGAAAGTGGCTGCACTGGCCGCTTTGGCCCGCGCCGGGGCCGCCACGCCAGCGCTTGCCGCGCGGGTCGACATGGTTCCCGCCGATATGCCGACATCGGCGCTGGCCAACTGGATAACCGTGCTCGACCGCCTGCCCTCCGCGCCGCAACTGGCGACCCAGCGCGCAGCGGCGGAAGGCGAGCTGCGCCGGCGTCTGGTTTACGAAGGCACCCGGCTCGATCTGGCTGACCGCGACTCTGCACCGTGGTGGATGATGACCAGCAGCGACGAAATGGCGATCCTTGCCCTCGATGCGGTGATCGGCAAACCCGGATGGTCGGCCGAAGCGCCCAAGATGATGGTCGGCGTTGCCGCGCGCCAGCAGCGCGGACACTGGGACACAACCCCTGCCAACGCCTGGGGCGTGATCGTCTCGCGCCGGTTCAACGCAGCCTACCCGGCGAGCGCGGTGACGGGGACAACGCGTGTCAACCTCGGAGCAGCTGTGTTCACGCAGCAATGGCCGCGCAAGGGCGATGCTGTACCGTTGCACTTGCCGCTTTATGCCGGGCCAATGGCGATGACGCAGGCGGGCGGCGCGGGTCCGTGGGCAACGGTGACGGTCCATGCCGCCGTCCCGCTGACCGCGCCCCTGATGCAGGGCTACCGCCTATCACGCGAAGTCTTGGCGGTTTCCGCGCGCGAAAAAGGCAAGCTAAGCCAAGGCGATGTCATCCGGGTTCGGCTGACGATTGAAGCCAGCGCCGAGCGCAATTGGGTGGTGTTGTCCGATCCGCTGCCACCGGGCGCGGTGGTGCTGTCGAGCCTGGGCGGGCAATCTTCGATCCTCCAGCAGGGCGAGAAAAGTGAAGGCGTCTCCCCCAGCTACAAGGAGAACGGCCGCGATGCCTGGCGCGCCTACTACGAATGGTTCCCGCGCGGGAAATCGGTGATCGAATATACCCTGAGGCTCAATTCCGCAGGACGTTTCACCCTGCCGCCCGCAAGGGTGGAGGCGATGTATGCTCCCGCAATCCGGGCGCATTTGCCAGTGGCTCCGGTGACAGTGTGGGCGTTCTAGCGCGCTTCGAACCGCGCGTTCGCAAGCGGGCGCTGGTTGGGTTGATCGGCGCGGTGGTGCTTGGCTTGGTCACGCTCGACTGGGTCACGCGCCCGCCGTTGTTGCCAACATTCGGCGATCTGAAGGCCCATTGGCAGCCGAGCGAGGCTTGGCTTTATGATCGTAACGGCCATGTCCTTGATACAGTGCGGGTTGATTTCAATGCGCGGCGACTTGCGTGGACGCCAATCTCGGCGATCAGTCCGATGCTCAGCCAGGCTGTAATCCGCGCCGAGGACCGCCGCTTTATGAACCACGGCGGGATCGACTGGCTCGCCATCGCCGGATCGCTTCGCGCGCGGGTGAGCGGGCAAAAGTCGCGCGGGGCATCGACGATCACCATGCAGCTTTCGGCGTTTCTCTCGCCGCAAATCGCTCGCCCGGGATCACGCTCGATGATCGACAAGCTGCGTCAAGCGCGCGCGGCTTGGGCAATTGAATCCCGATGGTCGAAAGCCGAGGTGCTCGAGGCCTATCTCAATCTGGTGCCAATGCGCGGGGAGACGCAAGGGGTGGGTGCGGGCGCGCTGATGCTGTTCGGCAAGGCCCCGGCCGCGCTTGACCGGCGAGAGGCAGCGGTAATGGCGGCGCTGCTGCCCGATCCCGGTGCGGCAGGCCCGCGCGTGGCCGAACGCGCCTGCCGCCTGCTTCCCGCCGCCGATTGCCCGGCCTTGCAGGCGCTGGCGGATAGTGCGGTCACATCCGGCCGTCTTGGTGCCATTGATCCCGGTCATGCCCCGCACCTCGCCGCGCACCTGCTCACCGAGCCGGGGATGAAAGTTACGACAACGCTCGATCCGCGCATTCAGGCGCTCGCGGTGACGGCGCTGCGCCACCAGCTTGAAGGCCTTGGCGCGCGGCGCGTGCGTGATGGGGCTGTGGTAGTGCTCGATAATACCAGCGGCGAAGTGCTGGCTTATGTTGGCGGGGTTGGGTTGGGTTCGACTGCGGCTGCAGTCGATGGCGCATCGGCGTTGCGGCAGGCGGGATCAACGCTCAAGCCACATCTCTATGCGCAGTTGATCGAAAAGAAGTGGCTGACAGCCGCCTCGATCCTCGAC
>JANNZB010000567.1:0-1750 GCA_031410395.1 Novosphingobium sp. | reverse complement strand
TCGGTGGCGGTAAGTGTCAGGTCATTCATTTCATATCTCCTTGCAACAACGCAGTTTATCAGCGTCATAGGAAGATAACTACCCGATACCGTGTCGGGAGTCAAGTATATAATTCCCTTTGCTTGGGGGGGTGTATCCCCGGGGGGATTGGTCAGATCAGGGTAATGGCGAAGCCGATGGTGCTGGCTAGGATCGCAGCGACCATGCTGAAAAAGGTTTGGCTGTGGCTATGGCTGTTCATGTTTATTCTCCGTTTCGAAACCCTGGTGCCGATTGGCGGCGACAAAGGGTTGATTTGCGTGTGGTTTACGGCCGTTCAACCACACCCTCACCAATATTAATATATTGATGCTTATTATATGTCAAGCACCAATAACCCCAACAAATAAATGAATTGCAAATACGCTGACGGGGGATCACCGCGCGGCCACGCTGGACAGCACGGCGGGCCGCCATTATCGGGCGCGGCATGTCTGTTCAGCCATCCGATTCCATCCTTATCGTCGATTTCGGCAGCCAGGTGACCCAGCTGATCGCCAGACGCGTGCGCGAAGCCGGGGTCTATTCCGAAATCGCCCCGTTCAATTCCGCCGAGGAAGCCTTCGCGCGGATGAAACCAAAGGGCATCATCCTGTCGGGCGGCCCAGCCTCGGTGACCGACGAAAGCAGCCCGCGCGCACCGCAGTGCGTGATCGATTCCGGCTTGCCGATCCTCGCCATCTGTTACGGCCAGCAGACTCTGTGCGTTCAGCTCGGCGGCACGGTGGAGGGCGGCCATGCGGCTGAATTTGGCCGGGCTGATGTGGAGATCCTCAAGAGCTCCCCGCTGTTCGACGGCATATGGGAAGTCGGCGGCAAATACCCCGTCTGGATGAGCCACGGTGACCGCGTAACCCAAGCGCCCGAAGGCTTCGAGATCATCGGCACATCGCCCAACGCGCCGTTCGCTATCTGCGTCAACGAGCCCAAACGTTACTATACGACGATGTTCCACCCCGAGGTGGTGCATACCCCCGATGGGGCAAAGCTGCTCAGCAACTTCGTCCACAACATCTGCGGGCTTGCCGGTGACTGGACGATGGCCGAATTCCGCGCCACCAAGATCGCCGATATCCGCGCGCAGGTCGGATCAGGCCGTGTGATCTGCGGGCTTTCGGGCGGGGTGGATAGCGCGGTTGCCGCCGTGCTGATCCACGAGGCCATCGGCGAGCAGCTAACCTGCGTTTTCGTCGATCACGGGCTGTTGCGACTGAATGAACGCGCGCAGGTGCAGGATTTGTTCCGCGATCATTACAACATCCCGCTGGTCGTAGTCGATGCCGAGGCACGGTTTATGGCGGGGCTGGAAGGCGTCAGCGATCCCGAAGCCAAGCGCAAATTCATCGGCGGCGAGTTTATCAATGTGTTCGAGGAAGAGGCGCGCAAAATCGGCGGGGCAGATTTCCTCGCCCAAGGCACGCTTTACCCTGATGTGATTGAGAGCGTCAGCTTCACCGGCGGGGCCTCGGTGACGATCAAGAGCCACCACAACGTCGGTGGTCTGCCCGCACGCATGAACATGAAGCTGGTCGAGCCGCTGCGAGAGCTGTTCAAGGACGAAGTCCGTGTGCTCGGACGTGAACTGGGCCTGCCCGAAATTTTCGTCGGCCGCCATCCGTTCCCCGGCCCGGGCCTGGCGATCCGCATCCCTGGCGAAGTCACCCGTGAGCGCTGCGACATCTTGCGCAAGGCGGACGCCGTCTATCTCGAG
>JANNZB010000566.1:0-5640 GCA_031410395.1 Novosphingobium sp. | reverse complement strand
GGTCTCGGCATATTCCTTGGACGCCATGAGGATGCCGCCCGCGCCATCTACAACGCCCGAGGAAATCCCGACGTGGTGGATCGGCTGGATATCAACATCGGGATAAACCTGATTGATCAGTTCGCGGTAAGTCTTCTGGCCTTCAGCCGAGGGCATGTCGAGAAACATGCCGAACGCCGGTTTGAGTTGGGCAAGGCCTTCTGCCGTCGTTTCGGGGCGCGGATATTCCTCATGATCGAGGATCACGTTACCGTCATCGTCCTTCACAACGATGGTCGACCTGTCGAAGCGGCCTTCCGCCATCGCCACACCTGCGCGGCGCTGGCTCTCGACGCCCATTTCTTCCAGTTCGGCGCGGGTAATGCCTTCCATCGCGGCAATGGCGTCGGCGCAGACGCCCTGATTGCTCTGCGGATGCTTTGCCTGAAGACGGGGATTGCCGGTGCCCATGCCCGCGCCCTTTGAAAGCCCGGCCTTGTACATTTCCCCGCCATAATAGCCGACGTAGGACATCATTTCCATGCCGCCCGTCACGACAACATCGTGCATTCCCGACATGATCATCGCCGCGCCGAAATTGGTGGTGGTGATACTGCTGCCACAAAAACGGTTCATGGTGACACCACCGGCCTTTTGATCATAGCCAGCATCGAGCGCGGCATTGCGGCCAATGTCGCCCGCTTGCAGCCCCATGCCCGCCGACACGCCCCAGATCACATCGTCAACATCGGCGGTATTCAGATTGTTGCGCTCAGCCAAGGCGGCGAGCACGGTGGCAGACAGATGCTCCGGATGCATGACCGAAAGCGCACCTTTGCCCATTTTGCCAATTGAACGGGGGGTGCGAACGGTGTCGATGATATAGGCTTCGGCCACGGCGGGCTCCTGTCAGAAACGGGGTGCAGTCTGGATATGAAGCCGGTATTTGGGCATCTGCGCTGAAAATGGCAATGCGCTGGCGCCGTCACGGCTTTGAGATCCGGCACTATCGTGGCAGCGATCCACATCAAGCCCCTTGCGCGGCTGCGGCCAGTCGGGCAGCGAATGCGGCACTCTGGTGGTTTGGGAATCGATATTTGCTTCCCCGCGAAGGCGGGGGCCTCAGGCCTTCGGGCGCGAACTTCCGTCTGGCCTCCTCAGGCCCCCGCGTGCGCGGGGGAGCAAGGTAGTTTAGATTTGGTCTGTGATTCATCAAACGCAACGTGGGGAACAATGTGACGACTGCCGAGCAGCCTGCCTCAGCCAAATCAGGCGGTACCTTCGCAGCTCTGCGCGAGGTGACTTTCCGCCGTATCTGGATTTCCAGCCTGTTCTCAAACTTCGGACAGCTGATCCTTGGCGTCGGCGCGGCGTGGGAGATGACGCGGCTGTCAACTTCGCCCGGAATGGTCGCGCTGGTGCAATCGGCGCTGATGCTGCCATCAATGCTGGTCGCACTGCCTGCGGGCGCGTTGGCAGACATGTTTGATCGCCGCAAGATCGCTCTCGCCGGGCTGGCCTTCGCGGCGGTGAGCGGCGCTGCGCTTGCCACGCTTGCCTATGCCGGCTTGACCACGCCTTGGCTTCTGCTGGGCTTTTGTGTGCTGATTGGCGGGGGCGTGGCGATGTATGCGCCGTCATGGCAGGCCTCAATCGGCGAGCAGGTGTCCAACGAGCACCTGCCCGCGGCGGTCGCCTTGGGAACGATCAGCTATAACCTGGCGCGCAGCTTTGGCCCGGCACTGGGCGGGCTGATCGTGCTCGCGTGGGGTGCGCAGGCGGCATTCGCCATCAATGCCGCCGCCTATGTGCCTCTTTGGATCGCATTTTTCTTCTGGAGCCGTCGTCATTTGCCTTCGCGGCTCGGGCCAGAGCGGATTGATCGGGCAATCGTTTCTGGTGCGCGCTATGCTTTCCATTCACCGCAAATCCGGGGTGTCCTCGCAAGGGCATTCCTTTTCGGGTTCTGCACTGCGCCTCTCGCCGCTCTGGCGCCGCTGATCGCCAAGGACCAGTTAAACGGTGATGCGGGCACCTTTGGCATGCTGCTCGGCGCAGCGGGGATAGGCGCGGTGCTTGGGGCCTTGCAGATCACCAACCTGCGCGAAAAGCTTGGCACCGAACGGGCTGTTCGGCTGTTTTCAGTGGCGACTGGCCTGTTCATGGCGGTGATCGGCCTAAGCCATTCGCTGCCGGTGATCTTGTTCGCCATGATGATAACCGGTGCGTGCAGCATCCTTTGTTACTCAATGCTCAACGTCGGCGTGCAACTCACCGCTCCGCGCTGGGTAACCGCGCGCGCACTGTCGCTCTTTTCATCGGCTTTGACGGGTGGGATCGCTATAGGCGCTGGCATCTGGGGGATGTTCATGGCGCATTATGGCCTTCCAGCGACCTTCATTACGGCGGGCGCGGCGGTTGCAGTCACGACATTGATCGGTCTGGTCGCGCCGCTGCCACGGGTCGATGGCGAGGGACAGGATGTGATCGAACTCGAAAATGATGTGGCGGTGGCGCTTGATGTCAACCTGCGGTCCGGGCCGGTCTGCATTGAAATAGAATATGACGTCGATCCCGAACAGGCGCGCGAATTTTACAACGCGATACGGGCAGTGCAGAAATGCCGCTTGCGCAACGGCGGCTTCAACTGGACCGTCTCGCGCGATATCGCCGCGCCCAATCTGTGGGTCGAGCGCTATCACTGCCCAACCTGGGGCGAATACCTGCGGATGCGCACGCGCTATACCCAAGCCGATAGCGATGCCCAGGCCGAGGCAAACGCTTTCAACCGCAATTCCGGAGAACTGCGCGTACGGCGCTGGCTCGAACGCCCTTATGGCTCGGTGCGCTTACAGGCGGACTCGCCCGATCCCAAGCTGGGCACGGTTACTTACATAGGCCCTTGATCGCTCGGGCGAAGATTATCGCTGCCAAAACAGTTGAACACTAGGTTAGTTCGCATATCACCTTCTTCAATCGCGACACAGGATCGCGGCTTCAGGAGGGAAATTCATGAAAGCGTTCAAATACCAAACCGTGCTGTCTTTAACCGCGTTCGCTGCGGTAATTTCGGCGATGCCATCAGTCGCGTTTGCCGCCGCAGATGGCAGTGACGAAGCCAAGAGTGACGAGATCATTGTTACAGCTCAGCGCCGCGACGAAAAGTCAGTTGATGTTCCGATCACGATCACCTCGCTGAGCAAGGATCAGCTCGTCACTGCCAATGTGCAGGAATTGTCGAGCATTGTGAAGCTGACCCCGGCGCTGCGTTTTGACAGTCAGGCGCAATTTATCCAGCCGTCTATCCGCGGCGTTGGAACTGGTGTCACCACATCGGGCGGTGGTGCAAATGTCGGCATTTATGTTGATGGGTTCTATTCACCCAATCCGCTTGCCGCCGATTTTGATCTGCTCAATGTAAAGTCGATTCAGGTGCTCAAGGGTCCGCAAGGGACACTGTTTGGGCGCAACACCACCGGCGGCGCGATTCTGCTGCAAAGCGCCGATCCCGGATCGCGCACCGGTGGCGAAATCAAGGCGACCTATGGTCGGTTTAACGAGCATCGGATTCAAGGCTACGCCGGATACGGCAGCGATGGCGGCATCGGCTTTGACCTTGAGGGTCAATATCGCGGAGGAGACGGATTCCAGACCGATCTGACCGGCAACAAAAAAATCGGAAAACATGATTCGTGGTCGGCCCGCGCCGGGGTGAAGGTGCCCCTGGGCAGCAGCGCCTCGCTGCTGCTGCGCTATTCGCATGCCCATGTGAACGATCCGCGCTCGCTACTCGCCAATATCAATGTTGATCCTGTGCTGGGCGCGACCGCGCCGGTGTTCCTGCCTACCACTGCCTATACGACCGACCCTGACAGGTTTGCGGGCGATGTGCCCAACCGCATGGTGTCCGATTCAAATGCCTATCAGGCAACGCTCAAAGTCGATCTCGGTTTCGCCAATCTTACAAGCTATACCCAGTACCGCACTGAAGACGTCGATATTTCGGAGGATCTGGATCACACGGCGGCGACGGTGTTCCAGATCGGCCTTCCGGTGAAAGACCAAACGTTCAGCGAGGAACTCTTGCTCACGTCAAAGCCAGGCGGCGCGCTGCAATGGACTGCGGGCATGTTCTATTTCACCAACAAGGACACTTGGCAGACCTTTATCGATAACAACGTGGCGACTGCCGGTCGCATTGCGCTAGGCGGATCGGGTACCACGACCCGCAGTTTTGCAGCATTTGTCGATGCGACCTATCAGGTTAGCGACAAGTTCTTCATTACCGGCGGCGTGCGTTACAGCCACGATCAGATCGATGACGGGTATTACATCGCCCCGTTCTCAGGCGTCCGAACCTTGGTAACTCCAGCCCAGGCCGCGGCGGTCAAAAAGGGCACCTTCACGCCGCGCGTTGTGCTGCGATACAAGCCCAGCGATCAATCCAGCGTCTACGCCTCCTACACGCGCGGCTATAAGGCGGGGATCCTCGATGTAGGCGGGGCAACGGGCAATCCAGTTCAACCGGAAGCCATCGATGCTTTCGAAGTTGGGTACAAATTTGATGATCGAGTGCTGAGCGTCGAGGCTTCGGCGTTCTATTATGACTACAAGAACCTGCAAGTATCGCTGTTCCGCGCGGCCACCGCGCAGATCGTCAATGCAGCCAGTTCCAAAATCTATGGTTTGGAAGGGCAAATCCGTTACCGGCTGGACGACAGTTTTGAGCTAAACGCAGGCGCTTCATTGGTGCACGGGCGCTACAAGAAGTTCGTCGATGCGCCGATCTATGCGCGTTGCCCGGTTCCCGCAGGTTGCGGACAAGGCACGTCGTATTTCGTGGTCACCGGCACAACGTTGAGCGATGTTACCATGCAGCGCACCCCTTCGTTCACCGGCAATATCGGTGCGCGGTACAACACCGGTCTCGGTGGGGGAAAACTGGCGCTTTCTGGCAATCTTTATTACACTTCGAAGTTCTTTTTCAGTCCTTCGGGCACCCAGTTTCCGCAAGATGGCTATGCTCTACTATCATTGCGTGCGCAGTGGACTGATCCTTCGGATCACTTCACGCTGGCGGTGTTCGGCGATAATGTGACCAGCAGCCGTTACCGCACACAGGTGCAGTACAACAATTTCGCCATTGGTTCGGTGTGGAGCACGCCGGCAACCTGGGGTGTGGAATTGGGCGCGAAGTTCTGATCAGCCGTAATTTCGGCTGAATTTCGATTGACACGGGGGCTGGGGCTCTCGTGTCAATTACCTCGAAAGAAGAAATAGTTATGACCCAAGCCACCAAACACCGTGTGATTCAGTGGGCGACCGGCAATGTCGGCAGCCGCGCGCTGCGCATGGTGATCGAGCATCCGGATCTGGAGCTGGTCGGCCTGTGGGTTTCCAGCCCCGACAAGGTGGGCAAGGATGCAGGCGCACTTTCCGGGGCCGGGGTGGAAACTGGCGTCAAGGCGACCAATTCCGCCGATGATCTGATCGCGCTGAAAGCTGACGCTGTGCTCTACATGCGGTCGGGCACCGATATGGATGAACTGTGTCGCATCCTCGCCTCAGGCAAAAACGTGATAACCACGCGCGGTGATTTTCATAATCCGCGCATGATGGATGGGGCGGTGCGGGGCCGGATTGAAGCGGCCTGCGCGGCCG
>JANNZB010000565.1:0-6187 GCA_031410395.1 Novosphingobium sp. | reverse complement strand
ATATGCAGCAGCGCGTCAGGCTCAAGGCTCGGGCCGCATTTCATGCCAATCGGGTTGCCGACACCGCGCAGGAATTCAACGTGCGCCGAGCCATCAAACCGGGTGCGATCGCCAATCCACAGCATATGCGCCGAACAATCGTACCAATCGCCGGTCAGCGAGTCGCGGCGGGTCAGCGCCTGCTCATAGGGCAGCAGCAGCGCCTCATGGCTGGTGTAGAAGCTGGTGCCCTGAAGCTGAGGCACGGTGGCGGGATCAACCCCGCAGGCCTCCATGAAATCGAGCGATTCGCCGATGCGGGTCGAAATTTCGGCGAACTTTGCCGCCCACGGACTGCGGCCCATGAAATCGAGCGTCCACTTGTGCACCTGCCGCAGGTTGGCATAGCCGCCGTGCGAGAAGGCGCGCAGCAGATTGAGCGTCGCGGCGGACTGGCTATAGGCCTGGACCATCCGCTGCGGATCATTTCGGCGGGTGGCGGGGTCGAATTCAGGGCCATTAATGATATCGCCGAAATAGCTCGGAAGCTCTTGGTTATCAATCACTTCGGTCTGCGCTGAACGCGGCTTGGTGAACTGCCCGGCCATCCGCCCAACCTTGACCACCGGCTGCTTCGAAGCGAACGTCAGCGCCACCGCCATCTGCAGCAGCACGCGGAACGTGTCGCGGATGTTGTCAGGATGGAACTCGGCGAAGCTCTCGGCGCAGTCGCCGCCCTGCAACAGAAAGCCCTTGCCCGCGGCGACATTGGCGAGATCAGCCTTGAGCGCGCGCGCTTCGCCGGCAAACACCAGCGGCGGATAATTAACCAGGGTCTTTTCGACCCGCGCCAGATCATCGGCATCACCATATTCCGGCAAATGCCGCGCTTCCTGCGCCTTCCAGCTTTCCGGGTTCCAATTCGATGCCACGCCGCCAACTCCTGTTCGGGCTGGCCCCATAGCCCCGTGGGGGTCGGAATGCAAAAGCCGGATTGCGCGCCTGTGCGGTTACTTCCCGCCTGCTTGCACTTGCGGACCCACGCGTTTTGCCATGTTCGCCTCCACCTGCGGAAGCACTGCCAGCCGCCAGCTCTTGCCGCGCGTCAGATATTTGGCCGCGAGTGCCTGCATCTCTGCCGGCGTCGTCACGGTTGAATCGGACAGCAATGTGCGCACCGCCGAATAGCGCCTTGGATCAATCGTCGCGCCTTCTATCTGGCTCATGAAGAAGTTCGATCCGGTATAGGCGCGGGTGATCAACTGACGCAGTGGTTCAGTAACGCGGATCAGTTCGTCCTGGCTTGGCGGCCGGGCAACCAGATCTGCGGCGATTTCATCCGCCACCTCATAAAAGGCTGGCACGTCCTTGGGCTGAAGCTGCGCCATCGCGGTGATCTGCCCGCCCGAAACGAGATCCACCGGCCATGCCGAATAGACTTGCGGCGAATAGGATGCGCCCAGCTTTTCGCGCATCCGGTCGAGCAACCGGTTGGAAAACACCTCGGCCAGAATGCGTAGCTGACGCGAATCGCGCACCGCTGAGATGCCGCCGCCGGTGGGCCAGAACACCATCGCGGCGGACTGCGCGGCATCGCCGTGATGGGTCAGCACGAACGGTGCACCGCCGCCCACAGGCACTGCGGTAAAGGCCGGGGCAAGCGGATGCGTGAGTGGCATGCGCGGTTTGAGCGCGCCGAATGTTCGGGAAAGCGCGGCGACCGTCTGATCGCGGTCAATATCGCCAAACACCTGCACTTCGACCGGGCCGGACAGCAGGATCGGCTCCCAGACCTTGCGGAACCGCTCAGGCGTTACCGCCTCGACTTCGGCGGGGAGCGGCATCCGATAGCGCGGATCGCGCCCGCGCTGGAGCCAATCGAGATCACGGCTAAGCACGCCGTTGGGCGATGTCGCCAGCGCATCGTATTGCAAACGCGACTGCGCCTTGGCGCGAACCAGCGGATTTGTATCCCAGCGCGGCTGCGAAAGCTTGGCGGCGAACAGATAGAGCTGGTCGGCCAGGTCATCGCGCCGGGTATCGCCCGAAAACGAGAAATTGGCATCGGCAATGCGGAAGGCAAAACCCATTTTGCGCCCGGTGGAAATGCGATCAAGCTCTTCCTCGCCCAGCTGCCCGACCCCGACATTGATGAGCGCCGCCTGCCCCAGAGCAATCACCGCTCCGTCAGTGCTGGTGAAGGACCGGTATCCGGCGCCGAAACGCACCTTGACTGTAACCCGTCCGGGCTCGTCCTCGGTCGGCCAGATCTGCGCCTTGACGCCATTGGCAAAATCGAGCTGCTCAATCCCCAAAAGCCCGGTTGGGGTGATTGTCTTGGGCTGTGCTTCAACGCCGATCGGCGGCAGGTCAGCAAAGGCGACCATTTTGGCGCTGGTCCGCACTGATGCGTCAGCTGCAACCGGGGCTGCCATCGCCTGCCGCAGGGCATCGACGGAAACTTCGCCCGCTGCCGGGGTTACCATGAACGCGCGAGTGACGGTTCCGGCAAATTGGCTGCGGGTATGCGCCAGCACCGCTTCGGGCGTGAACAGCGCCTTCGAGCGATCGAAAATTCCGAGCACGGTTTCGGGAGCGGCCACGGTTTCACGTATATCAAGCGCCTGGACAATCTCGTTCGCCAGCTCTGCGCCGGGCTGCAAGTCGCGCTGCTCGACGCCGTTGACATAGACGATCCGCATCTCTGCCAGTTCGCGGGCGATCTCATCGGGCGTGGGCGGGCTGGCGAGGGCATCCTCGATCACGCCGCGGACATCCTTGACCGCCGCCTTCCAATCACTGCTGATCGGCTGGACGGTGACGTAGGTGGCATCGGATGACCGGCTGATCTTCTGGCCATCAACCTGCGCGACCAGATAGGATCCGCCTTTGCGCGCGCGCGATTCGAGCCGCCGGTTGATAATTGCCACGCCGACGTGATCGATCATCAGGCCCTGATTATAGGCTATTGAATCGTTCACCTGCTTCCACGGTCGCAAGATTGACCAGGTAACGGTGCGTGGCAGATCTGGCTCAACCCTGAAGCCCGCCGCGCCAACTGGCGACAGCGGCGTGCCCGGCCCGGTCAAGGCATCTGCACCAGCTGCAGGAATGCCAAACGACGGCGTGGCCGTGTGCGGTCCGGTGACTGGCCAATCGGAAAACCATTTTGTAACCAGCGCCTCAAGCGCCTTTGGATCGGCATCGCCGGCAACGATCACCACAGTGTTTTCGGGCCGATACCAACGTGCATGGAAAGCGCGGATCGAAGCTTCGGTGGCGGAATTCAGCGTTTCTTCGGTGCCGATTGGATCGCGGCGGGAAATAGGCTGCCCGGCGTAGATGGTATCGCGCATCGCGTGATCGACGCGCTCCGCCGCACCGCCATGCTCACGCTTTTCAGCCAGCACAATCGGCAGATCGGTCTTGACGTTCGCCGCGCTGAGCGTTGGCGCAATGACCATGCCCGAAAGGTACTTGAAGCTCTCGTCAATCGAGGCCGGGGTTGCGCCGGGAAGATCGATCTTGAAGGTGGTGCTGGTCGGCGAAGTTTCGGCATTGGTATCTGAACCGAAGGTCGCGCCCAGCCGCTGCCACGCCGGGATCGCTTCACCATCGGCCAGATACTTCGACTGGCGGAACACCAGATGTTCGATGAAATGGGCATAGCCGCGCTCGCTGTCCGCCTCATTCAACGAACCGGCATCAACCCGTACCCGGATTGAAATCTGATCGGGCGGCACCCCATTGTGGCGCACCGCATAGCGCAGACCATTGGGCAGCTCGCCAAACGTCCACTCCTTGTCTTGCGGGACATCACTGCCGCGATAGAGCCAGGGTCCCGGATCGGCGACGAGCCCAGGCATAACCGGCACTGGAACGGGCTTTGGCTTGGCATCGACGGCGGGGCCGCCGAGCAACAGAGCAAGCGGCAGCAGGGCTGCAAGGCGAAGGGCTGCGGCACGAAGGCTTGGTTTCATCCGCGCTCTATAGGTGCGCCCGAGATTAAGGACCAGTGAATAGGCCCCAGATGCACACAGCCGCGAAACCATGATCATCGCCGCCCGGTCAGCCAGCGCGGCCGCAACCGCGCGATCAGCAGCAGCAAGGTCGGCACCGCCATGGTCAGGATAATATCGCGCATGCCCTCGCCATACTGCTCGGCGGGAACCGGCCAGCGCTCAATCGCCAGATCGACCCACTCGTTGCCCAGCTCGAGCGCCAGCGCCGCTACCCATGGCCACCAGCTCGCCAGCGAACGCCGCAGCAGCGCAGCCACGGCAAGTTGCACCAGCACCCCGGCGAAAATGTGCAAGGCATCATCGGAAAATGAGATCGCGTGCTCGACGAAGGTTTTCAGCTGAAACCATTCAATGGCGATGCGCGGGAACATGGCTGCCATCTAGGGGGCGGCATCGGCTTCGTCAAAAGCACAGTTTCCTCGACGGTGCTTGCCTCTTGCCCCCCCACCTGCGCGCGCCTACATGCAAAGCCATGTTTATCGAAACCCAGACAACGCCCAATCCAGCCGTGCTCAAGTTCCTGCCCGGCCGAGAGGTTATGCCCGCCGGCACCCGCGAATTCGTCAGCGAAGAGGATGCGGCGGCAAGCCCGCTCGCCGATGCGCTGTTTAGCCTTGGCGATGTTACGGGCGTTTTCTATGGCCGCGATTTCATTTCGATCACGGCGGGTGAAGGCGTCAACTGGAACGATCTCAAGCCGCAGGTTGTCGCCATGTTGCTCGATCATTTCGTATCAGAAGCGCCGTTGTTTACCGCGCCTTCTGCCAGCGGGATAATGGTTCCGGCTGAAGACGCGCTGTTCGATGATGATGCTGCCGATGCTGACATTGTTGAGCAGATCAAGGACCTTATCGAAACCCGCGTGCGCCCGGCAGTCGCCAACGACGGTGGTGACATCATCTATCGCGGTTTCCGCGAAGGCGTGGTTTATCTCGCCATGCAAGGCGCCTGCGCTGGCTGCCCAAGTTCTGCCGCAACGCTGAAAAACGGCATCGAAAGCCTGCTCAAGCACTACGTCCCCGAAGTCACCGAAGTTCGCGCCGCCTGAGCCTTATGCGCACGCTGGTGATCGACTGTGCGACTGACGCCTGTTCAGTGGCACTGTTCGATAATGGCGATTTTTTGCAAGGTGACTACCGCGTGCTGGGGCGCGGCCATGCCGAATCTTTGCTGCCGATGATCGCCGCGCTGCCAGGAAAGGGCCGCGCAGACCGAATTGCCGTTTCGCTGGGGCCGGGAAGTTTCACCGGCGTTCGTGTGGGTATCGCAGCGGCAAGGGCACTGGGACTGGCGTGGAAGATTGAGGTGCTGGGCTATCCCACGCTGGCGCTGATAGTTGCGCAAGGCAGGGCTGCGTGCGGCGATGTGCCGTTCACGGCGGCAATGACCGGCGGACACGGCGAATGGTTCGTGCAGAACTTTGATGCAGCTGGTGACCCGGTTGCAACGCTGGCTTCACTTACCCCGGAAGCTGCCGCCCGCACCGTGCTAAATGAGCATATCGCGGGCAATCAGGCGCAAGCACTGGTGCATCTGCGCGGGCACGGCGCGGCGCATGGTCTTCTCCCCGATGCCCGCCAATTCAGCCTGCTGCCGCACCATCTGCTTACCAGTGCCATCGCGCCAATCTATGGCCGCGCGCCGGATGCGAGATTGCCGGGAACACCTGCGTGACCATCCAGCGCGATCATGTGGACCACATCATGACGGTGATGGCGGTTGCGTTCGATCCCGCCTGGGGCGAGCAATGGAGCCGCCGTCAGGTTGAAGATGCCTTGCTGATCGGCAATTGCCACTGCCTGCTCGCCGATGAATTGGGAAATTCTCCGGCGGACGGCGCAGGTGTGGCAGGATTTTCGCTATCGCGCGCGGGCTATGAAGAAGAGGAGTTGCTGCTGTTCGCGGTAACTCCCGATTTTCGCCGCAAGGGTATCGGCACCATATTGCTAACCCGCTTTGCCGCGGCGGCGCGGGCGCGCGGCGCAAAGCGGTTGCTGCTTGAAATGCGGCGCGGAAATCCTGCCGAAGCTTTGTATTGCGCCCAAGGCTTTACCCCTATTGGCATGCGGCCCAACTATTATCGAGCACCGTCTGGCGCACGAATCGATGCGATAACTTTTTCTTGTCCGGTTGAATAATAATTACGCTGATACTTATTGAGCGACCAAAGTCGCGGATTTTTTTGC
>JANNZB010000564.1:0-3773 GCA_031410395.1 Novosphingobium sp. | reverse complement strand
CGGCTGGGGGTGAAGCCGCTATTTTACGCTCAATTGGCCGACGGTAGCGTCGCCTTCGCCTCCGAACTGAAAGCGCTGGTAGCTCACCCCCAACTGCGCCGCGAGATTGATCCGCTGGCGGTGGAAGATTACCTAACCTGGGGATACGTTCCCGATACGCGCTCGATCCTGAAAGGCGTGCGCAAGCTTCCCGCGGGGCATTCGCTATTGCTGCGGCATGAGACGCCGCTGCCTAAACCGGCGCAATGGTGGGACATCAGTTTCGCCGAGCGCCGCGCTGGCAAACCGGCTGATCTTGAGGCGGAATTGCTCCACCTGCTGCGCGAAGCGGTGACATCGCGTATGGTGTCTGATGTGCCGCTTGGCGCGTTCCTTTCGGGCGGTGTTGACAGTTCAAGCGTGGTCGCCCTGATGGCAGAGGCTAGCGGGCAGCCAGTGCGCACCTGCTCGATCGGCTTCGATGCCAAGGAGCTGGATGAGAGCGGCTATGCCAAACAGGTCGCTGACCGCTTCGGTACCGATCATCGCAGCCGGACCGTGTCGTCCGATGATTTTGAGGCGGTAGATCAACTCGCGGCGATGTTCGATGAGCCCTTCGCTGATGCTTCCGCCCTGCCGACATGGCGGGTGAGCCAGTTGGCGCGCGAGACGGTGACCGTCGCGCTGTCGGGAGACGGCGCGGACGAGGCCTTCGCCGGATATCGCCGCCACCGCTTTCAATGGAGTGAGGACAAGGCGCGCGGATTTTTGCCGCAATCGATCCGGGTCCCGTTGTTTGGCGGACTGGGGGCAATTTACCCGAAGGCTGGCTGGGCACCCCGGGTGCTGCGTGCCAAATCCACTCTGCTGTCGCTCGGGGCATCGAGCGAAGAAGGCTATGCCCGTTCGCTTTCGGTAACCACGCCTGAGCAGCGAGAGCGGCTGTACACCGATGATTTCCTCGCCCTGCGCGGCGATTATCGTGCTGAGCAGGATCTGGTGGGGCTGATGCGCGATGCCCCGGGGCGCTCGGGGCTAGACAAGGCGCAATATGCGGACCTCAAGTTCTGGCTACCGGGTGATATTTTGACCAAGGTCGATCGCACATCTATGGCGGTGAGCCTGGAAGCGCGCGAGCCGCTGCTCGATCACCGTCTGATCGAATTTGCCGCAACCCTGCCTGAATCGCTGCGTATTCAGGGTGTGCAGGGCAAATGGTTGCTCAAGAAGGCAATGCAGCGTTATTTGCCCGATGAGGTCTTGTATCGCCCCAAGCAGGGATTTGTGACGCCAATCGCCCGGTGGTTTCGCGGGCCTTTGGCGAGTGCGGCGCGGGGGATTTCCGATAGCGCCATGCTGGCGCGGACGGGCTGGTTCAGCCGGTCTGCGCTGCGGGCTATGGCCGACAGTCACATCACGGGAGCGTCCGACAATTCGCGCATTTTGTGGCAATTGTTGATGTTGGATCGGTCAATGACTTCGCTTGGAGTTTGATAGGTGGGCACGGCGCGCGTTTAAGGCCTTGCCCGTCAGCCAGTTCTTAACGGCTCTTTTACCACTGGAATGCTAGGAAAACTCCCTAACAGGAGGCCTTGGCCAGACTTCAATGCGAAAATCCTTGAAATCACCCCTGCTGATTTCAGTGCTGCTGGCAATCATTGCCGCGCTGACCGGAGACGCGCGCGATGTTGGGCATGTGTACTGGAACTTCTGGTTCAAGTCGGATTCGCAGGCCGCTCCCGCAACATACGCCATAGTCTCGCTCGATAATGGCGAACCAAGCAGCCAGACTCAGGTCGGAGCATCAACCGGGCGACAGGCTGAATTACTCGGCAAAATGCTGGCTTCAAATCCACATCGGATCTTCTTCGATTACCCTGTTGCGGCAGGTTCGGACGCCGAGGGCGACAAGGCCCTACAAAAAGCAATAGCGGCTGGCGGCGATAGAATCGTGATGGTGGCACGCGGCGAACGCGGTAAGCGTCCCGGATTGCAGTCGATCCCCAAGTCCGATTTCACTGCGCCCCCCAGCACGCAGGTTGCCGCGTCGGCCTGGTTCCTCAACATGTTTAATGCAGTGTTGAAAGCCCCGCCCGCGGTTGAAGTTGGCGGACGATTGCTTCCCGCAGTTGCGCAGATTGACCATCCATCGGTTATGTCGGACCAGATGGTTCATCCCTATTATCGCCTCGATCCAACGAGCGTTCCGGTAATCGGAGCTGATGATTTGCTTACAGGAACAGTGCCGAGCACCGCAGTTTCCAACCGCGACTTGTTTGTGACAAGAACTAACAAAAATCTCGATTCGTCTGTGGCTTACTTTGGACACGGGACCGTTCCGGGTGCCATAGCCGACATTTCCAGCGCAACGGGCCTATCGAAATTCCGCGCAATTGATGTCGGTGGTGAGCCCTTTTTGCTTCTATTTGTGCTTATGGTGCTGTTTGTAGGCAAGCTGCGAGGCCGCTGGTTGCGCACCGGTGCGACAGTGGCTTTTGTTGTTGCCCTGACCTTCGGCCCCGGGATCCTCATGGACTTCGGTTACGTTGCGGATGTTGGCACGGCAATAATAGCCATCGCTATCTACGTGCCTATGCAGACTTGGGCTAATTGGCGGCGGGATGTGCACCTCACCAGTTCCTCATCGGGACTGCCGAATATCGAGGCTTTGGCGGAAGCAGGCATTCCTGCGGGAATTGATGTGATTGCCATGCGGGTAAGTCAATACGAACAGATGCTCGCAAGCCTTCCGCTCGAACTTCACGGTGATTGCGCGCGCCAAATCGCCCGGCGTATTGCGGTTACGGCCAACGATTCGATCATCCATGATAATGGAAACGGGCATTTCGTGTGGCTGGTTCAGCCATTTACCACCGAAGCACTGGTCGCCCAGCTTGAAGGGTTGAGGGCTATGTTTTCGGCCCCGTTGATGATTGCCGGGCACATACTTGATACCAACGTCCACTTCGGGCTTGACCGTAACGGCAGCAGCAAGCCGTTGAGCCGGATCAAATCAGCTATTGTCTGCGCTTCGGAAGCAGAAGCCAAGCTCAAACTCTATGAAGAATTTGGCAGTCAGCGGCTTGCCGAAACCACCTGGGAGCTATCGCTGCATGCTCGCATCGATACAGCCTTGCATAATGGCGATATCTGGCTGGCATTTCAGCCGCAATTCGATTTGCGGACCGGAGCAATCAACGCTGCGGAAACGCTAATCCGCTGGACCGACCCTGAACGCGGCGCAATACCGCCCGATTCATTTATTCTGCAGGCTGAGCGCGCTGGGCGCATCGACGCGATTACATATTGGGTGCTCGAACATGCGATCATTGCGACGGATGTACTCGAATCGCGTTTTCGCCCGGTACAGCTTAGTGTGAACCTTTCGGCATGGATGGTCGATCAGCCGAACTTGATCAGCGATATTTCCGCTATAGTCCGGCGTCACCAGTTCGATTGTTCCAAACTGACATTTGAAGTCACCGAAACATTCTCAATGGCCAACCGTGAAATGGCGAAGAAAAATCTCGCCAGTTTGCGCGCAATGGGCTTCAGCCTGTCAATTGACGATTTCGGAACTGGTCAGGCCAGTCTTTCCTATCTTTCAGAAATTCCGAGTGATGAAATCAAGCTCGACCGCCGCTTCATTATGGGCATCACAACCGACAAGCGCGACCGCGCAATCGTCAGTTCAGTGATCCAGCTCGGTCACGCTCTGGGACAATCGGTTGTTGCCGAAGGGGTGGAGGACGCCGCAACGCTCGAGCTACTGCGCCAGCTCGATTGCGATGTGG
>JANNZB010000563.1:0-1692 GCA_031410395.1 Novosphingobium sp. | reverse complement strand
CCTGAAGAGGAGTAGCTTTTTGGGTTCTGATTACGTTTGGCGGGTATCAAGCTGCCCGCCTGCCTTGTCGAGCGACGCCATCTATTGAGCGCCGCCGCGATACGAGGCATGATCCAGCCCATGACCTTTGAAAACATCCTCTACAAAACCGATGGCGCGGTGCTGACCATCACTTTCAACCGCCCCGAAGTGCTCAACGCGATGTCGCCGCAGACGCACAATGAGCTGGAGGAGGCATTCAACGTGTTTGCCGCCGATGACGCGCTGCAGGTGGCGATTGTTACCGGCGCGGGGCGGGCATTCTGTGCGGGCAGCCACCTCAAAAGCTTCAAGCTCGAAAGCGCGCCGCCCTATCCGCCACATGGCTATGCCGGGCTGATCGAGCGGCACGATCTGTTCAAACCGGTGATCGCCGCGGTGAACGGGCTGGCATTCGGCGGCGGGTTCGAATTTTCGCTCGCCTGCGACATTATTCTGGCGGCGGAGTCTGCGAGTTTTGGCTTGGTCGAACCCAAGGTCGGGCTGATCGCCATTGCCGGCGGCATCACCCGGCTGATGCGCGCGGTCGGGCCAAAGCGGGCGATGATCCCGCTGCTGACGAGCCGCGCTATTCCGGCGCGTGAGGGCTTCGATCTGGGCTTCGTCAGCGAGGTGGTGGCGGATGCGGACCTGATGGTGCGGGCGCGGGCCTTGGCGGTTGAGATCATCGCCTGCGCGCCCTTGGCCGTGCGCGCGACCAAGGAAATCGCCTACAAAAGCATGGACGAACCGAGCGTGGCGGAAGCGATTCAGGCGCAGACGGACTATCCGGCGTTCAAGGCGTGGCGGGAGTCAGCGGATGCAAAGGAGGGGATTGAGGCGTTTATTGAGAAGCGGGTGCCGGTTTGGCGGGGAGAGTAGAGGGAGTGGAAAGCTGACGTTTTGCTTAGCGGTCCTTAAAAGCAAATTCGGTCGTCAAGTCTGAACACCCGTCATTATTGTGAAAGGGGGCCATGTTCTTATCCCATGTGGATGGACTTGCACTCGTTGTGATCCGCAGCGCGGTAGTAGAGGACCATCGAACGACGGCATCGGTTTCCGTATAGTGGCTTGTAGCCACACAGCCGGTCAAATACCAGTTTGGCAACCAACGGCTTCTTACCATCACGACAATACTTGGAACGCCGCCAACCGTTAGTCGCTCAACTTGTGCAATCCGCGAATCATCGGGAGATTTTTGCTGAGAAAGAATAACCCTCGGTGAATCGATGAACACGGCGGGACCTATTGCCCAAATTGGTAATGTCACGGCAACCAGAAAAACAGCCGCCAATCCGCCTCGTTTTATCAATAGAGAACAAGTCCTCGTTAACGAGCATTACCCTTGGTCCTCGCTGCCCGCAATCGAGATGCAATCTGTCAGCGCACCCAGCTCGGCTAGATATGATGCCAGCCGATACTAACCAAAACCCGCTCAGCCTGAGCTTGTCGACGGCCGCGCGCAGGTCGTGCCTCCACGTCCAACGGCCAGCCGCCAATGTTGCGCGTGATCCTTCGACAGGCTCAGGATGAGCGGGGTTGGGGGAGTGGGAACAGAAGGGCCTAAGGCCCCTTCCCGCCCAGTTTGCCATGATCCCAGCTCATCACCTTTTCCGGATGGACCACAACCACCACCCGCTTGGCCGCCATCGAGGTGGTCTGCGCCTCCAGCGC
>JANNZB010000562.1:0-1826 GCA_031410395.1 Novosphingobium sp. | reverse complement strand
CACTAAGAATCCAGGCATCGGTCGCGGGGTTTCTGATGAGGCCAACGCCGCTAATCTCCGGCACCCCGAGTTCGGAGTAGAGCATCTTGCCCCAATACCTCGGTTGCTCCGGATCGCGCACGTCGTAAAACAGGAGCGCATCCCACGACGTCCCTTTCCCATAAAAGCACGGAGCGCTTTCCTCCCAGTTCTGCGCGGCCACGACGAGAACGCCGCCCATCAGCGCCATCTTGCCCGGATGATTCCAGTTGCCGATCGGATTGAAACTACCTCCGCCCTGGGCATTGGCGATGCCGGTGTAGATGTCCATCCAGATGTACTCACCGACTCGGGTCGTGCGACCGACCGAGCGGACCAGATCCGTCGCAGGGTCCAGCATGTCGGCGTCCGTCCGCATCACCTGGATATACCCGTTATGCGCCCTGGACTGCGCCACCATGAAATAAGCGCGACCATTCTTGTTGGGCAGCCTGACCACATGCTGGGGATGGAACAGTTCAACCCCGACACAGGAGTCATAAAAGTTGCCCGAAGTTCCGTAGGCTCCTGTATTCACCATGCGCAAATCATCCCACCGGGTGCCGCCCGAGAGATTCCATCGCCCCGAATCGGCGGCGATGTAATTGCGGGGCATCGTCAGGCGATCATCCACCGGGGCGCTCAAACGATCGACCACTTCCCGGAACACCCAGGTGTAACTGCCATCGACCGGGCTCTTGGCGCTCAACAGACCGTCGTAGCCGTTCGCCTTGCTCGTCATCTCCAGCTTGCCGCCGTTATCGAAGGTAAAATTCTGAAGTTCCCCGCCGTGGTTGCTCGGTTGAATGGCAAAATCGCCATTATTCCCATCGCAGCCGTTTCCCTGAATTCTCGCAATCCAATTGGTCGCCCTTCCGCCCGGAGGGACGGTCCCGAGATACTTGGGCTGCCCGCCGTTTCCCCAGCCCTCATAGCAGGACCCCGGCACGACGTAAAAAGTGACCGCCTGTGCCGTATCGTTTACGAGATACAAAAAGAAGCATCGGTTCCCGCTTGGGTAGGTACATGGCTGATATATTGGGTATAGTTGCGCCACGGCGGTGGGTGGGCAAATTGTGAACGCGACCGCCAGCAAACCGAGCCATGCCGCCGTGGAACTCCGATTGAGTGAACGCTGGTTAGTTTTCATGGTTTTTCCTTCTGCTTCAGTGATTAGTGGAGGTTTCGTCGCAAGATGAGCTGTTGATGACCGGACACGAACTGGTCCGGAGGCGTCCCAACGACCTGAAGCCAAGGCTTCGCCTCGGAGTCGAGACGCTGATCGTTGTGATTTGGTCGTGGTTCATACACTCTGACATGCGCCGTGGAGTTGGAAAAAGTATGTGGGAATCTCAGAAATCTTTTCGCCCGACAACCGTAATGGAATTCCTTCTCCGGCAGAGCCTGCCGCGCGAAAGAGCGGCTCGGTGAGAACCGCCTTCGCACCGGTGTGCAGTTTTTGACCGGTCCTCGTTGCCGGCTATCGCCTGGATTTGTTCAACCCAGGCACCAGCTTGACTCTGATTTCGTCGGCTTCCTTTTCGCGCCCGGTTTTCAAGTAGAGCGTAATCAAATCACGATAGGCACGCTGCACGCGGAAGTGGCCGTCGCCGAAGCGATGTTGCAGCGCCGGCAGGCTGTTGGTCATCAGACTCTCGGCGCGTTCGTAATCGCCCAGGGCGAGGTGGGCCGCGCCCCGCATGCCGGCGTTCCAGGCGCATTGCACAACCCAGTTCACGTCGTAAAACTTGATTTCCTTTTCAAACGCCTTCAACGCGTCGCGCGGATGCCCTTCGGCCAGCGCCACC
>JANNZB010000561.1:0-1892 GCA_031410395.1 Novosphingobium sp. | reverse complement strand
GCAGATCGAGCACCAGCTGATGGCGCGCAGTGGGCCGATCGCGGCCACCATGCGCCAATGCCCAGTCGGGATGCGCGCGGTACAGGTCGCTGTCGGGATTGACCATCTCAGGCTCGACCCACAGACCAAATTCCATGCCCAGACTGCGCACCTTGTCGGCCAACGGCTTCAAGCCATCGGGGTATTTCGTCAGGTCGCAAGTCCAGTCACCCAGCCCGGCTTGATCGCCCGTGCGGCCCTTGAACCAGCCATCATCGAGCACGAAGCGTTCGATCCCGATCGCCGCGACAGCCTCGGCCAGCTCGCCGATCCGCGCTGCATCGTGATCGAAATAGCAGGCTTCCCAGCTGTTGAGGTGCACCGGGCGCGGCCGCATCACCGCCTCGGGCCAACGCAGCAGCGCGCGTACCGCCGCGTGGTGCTGGGCAGCGGCGCCGTTGCGGCCAAGCGTCGAGATCGCCAGAATGGCTTGCGGCGCGGCGTAGCTTTCGCCGGGCCCCAGCACCACTTCGCCCGGTTGCAGCGAGACACCAGCGCTCAGCAGCCAGAAACCCTCGTCATCACGCTCCACCGCGATCCGGCTGTCGCCCGACCAGCACAGCTGCAGCGCATGGACCAGCCCGGCGTGGTGGCCTGCGCCCTGATCCAGCACCACCACCCCCGGCGACCCGCCGTGGCCCGAGATCCCGCGCCGCGTTTCGCGCTGCCAGCCTTGCGCGGGCATCGGCTCAGTGCATTCCTGCAGCTCGGCATTGTGCCGCCCGCGCCACGAGACCAGCGCGGCGCTGCTGGCGGCCAGCGGCACCATCGCGCTGGCCAGCCAATCGAGGGTAATTGGCGCTTGGCCGGTGTTCTCAATCCGCGCATCGCACAGGAATGCCCCGCCGGGCGCGAGGCTAAACCGCTGGATCAGCCGCACACCCTCGCAGTCGTCGTCCAGCGTGATGGTGATCGCACCCTCGCCTTGCGTCACTTGCGCCGCGCCAAACACCGGGACGCAGGCCGCCCCGGCGCGGCTGAGCCGCAGCACCGCCGGGCCGAACCAGCCGAGCCCAGTGGGCGGCACGCTGGCAAGCGGCACATCCTGATCGAGCGAGTAACTGGCGGCAGTCCGCCCCTGCGCCACCGCCGCCAGCTCGCCAAGCTCCACCCGCACGCCCAGGTGCCGCCACAGCGGCGCACCCTTTGCGGCGCATTCGAGCACGAGGCTGGCCTCGGCGCTGTGCAGAAAGGCGAAGCGCGGCGGCATCAGCTGTGGGCAAGTTCCGGTGCGGTCGCCCCGACGCGGCCTTCCTTGACCCACAGCACCGCGAATGCGGCGATGATCAGGCAGACTCCGCAGACTGACAGCATGTTGCGCGGATCATTGCCGAGCAGGTTTGCGTAAATCCCGAAACCGATATTCACGATCCCCAGATTGAGCGTGCTCATCAGCAGCGCAAACAGCAGCATCGGAATCACGATCATCATGTTGAAGATGCCCATATAGACCCCGGTTCGCGCCGGCGGGATTGAATTGGTGAGGATCGCGTAGGGATTGCCCATGATGCTCCCCCAGGCCAGCCCCACGCCGATCGCTGGGATGAACAGCAGCGAGACGCTGGTGATATGCGGCAAAGCCAACATGCCCAGTCCGCCTGCTGCCAGGCAAACTGCGTGCAACGGCCCCGGCCCGGCCCGCCGCACCAGCGGCACCATCAGCATCGCCGAGGCGAAGGCGACGAAATTGTAGAACGCGGCGACCAGCCCGTTGGTCAATACGGCCGAGTGGAACGCCGAGCTGTTGGGTTCAGCGGTTTGATAGATCGACCGCCCGATCGAATAGACCGCATAGGTCCAGTAACCCGACATCCCGAACCACTGGAACAGGCTCATCACCCCGAGTTTGCGCA
>JANNZB010000560.1:0-2752 GCA_031410395.1 Novosphingobium sp. | reverse complement strand
CCGAATCGAAGGTCAGCATCCGGTTGATCGTGAAATGCGGGCCGACGGTGCGAAGCAGATCGACATAGCCGAGTTCGCTCAGCCAGGTGTCGTTATCGACCATCACCGCGTCGGTCGGGCCGTCACCAAAGGTCAGCAGCTTTTCGAACACCGTGCGGATCGAATCGATATTGGCCTGGATCAGCTCGGGGGTGAGCAGCTGGCGGCTCTCGTCCTTGCCCGAAGGATCGCCGATCTTGGTGGTCCCGCCGCCCATCAGCACGATTGGTTTGTGCCCGGTCTGCTGCAAGCGCCGCAGCATCATGATCTGTACCAGCGAGCCGACATGCAGCGATGGCGCAGTGGCATCGAAGCCGATATAGGCCGGGATGATCTGCTTGTTCGCAAGAGCATCGAGGCCGGCGGCATCGGTGAGCTGGTGGATATAGCCTCGCTCGTTGAGCAGGCGGAGCAAATCTGAGGTATAAGCTGTCATAGCGCGGCGGCAGTTAGCATGGAGTTGGCGGGTTGGAAACGCATTGGCTGGTCTGCCATCCCGATACCCCCCAAGATGCACTTCTGGGCATTCGGGTTTGGATTGGCCGGAAGGGGCCAGCACATCTCAGCATTGAATTTCGCGCGCTTGGCGACATGTCTCGCATCGTTTGGCCGACGGATGGCAACAATCGCGATGGAACGTGGATCAAGGCTGACGATCTTTGGAAAAATTCGTGCTTTGAGATGTTCGGACGGAGTCCAGGAACGATTGAGTACTTTGAAATGAACTTTGCGACCTCCGGACTCTGGGCTTCGTATAACTTTTCCGATTATCGATCGGGGTTGCGCAAATCTGAAGTGGATTTAGCCAAGGGAGTTATTGAGCTCCGCGAGCGGCGCACAAAGATGATGGCGGTTGTTGGGTTGCCAGAATCTCACTTGCAGATGGAACTGCAACTGGGTCTTTCAGCCGTGATCGAAGAAACCGACGGCACCAAGTCATACTGGGCGCTCGCGCACCCACCTGGCGCGCCCGACTTCCACCACCCCACTTGCTTCGCGGCGACACTTCCGGCACCGACACTTCCATGAGAACTGGCCAATGAAATTCGGCATAGACCGCCTTTTGGCAGACCCTGAATTGCGCAAACCGCTCGAAGGCAAGCGCGTGGCCCTTGTTGCCCATCCTGCGTCGGTAACGCGTGATCTTACCCATTCGCTCGATGCACTAATCGCGGCAGGGCTCAACGTTTCTTCCACATTTGGCCCGCAGCACGGACTGAAGGGTGATAAGCAGGACAACATGGTCGAAACGGCGGACGAGACCGATCCGCTTTACGGCATCCCGATTTTCAGCCTTTATGGCGAAGTGCGGCGCCCTAGTGGGCAGATGATGTCCACCGCAGATGTGTTCCTTTTCGATCTGCAGGATCTCGGTTGCCGCATCTACACCTTCGTCACCACGCTGCTTTACCTGCTAGAAGCCGCGGCAGCACATGGCAAAGAAGTGTGGGTGCTTGATCGCCCCAATCCGGCAGGCCGCCCGGTTGAAGGCACATTGCTGGCACCGGGGCAGGAGAGTTTTGTCGGGGCAGGGCCAATGCCAATGCGGCATGGGCTGACGATGGGCGAGATGGGGCACTGGTTCATCGATCACTTTAAACTCGATGTCGCCTATCGCGTGATCGACATGCATTATTGGCTGCCGGGCGCGGGGCCGGGTTTTGGCTGGCCGGATAGCCGGGTGTGGATCAATCCCAGCCCAAATGCGGCAAGTTTGAACATGGCGCGCGCCTATGCCGGAACGGTGATGCTTGAGGGCACAACGCTGAGCGAAGGCAGGGGGACCACTCGGCCCCTTGAAATGCTGTTCGGCGCGCCGGATATCGATGCCAAAGCGGTGTTAGCCGATATGCAGTGCCACGCGCCCGAATGGCTGGCCGGTTGTGCCTTGCGCGAATGCTCGTTCACCCCGACATTTCACAAACATGCAGGTGTACTCAACAACGGTCTGATGATCCACGCCGAAGGGCCGTTTTACGACCACCACGCATTCCGGCCGTGGCGACTGCAAGCACTGGCCTTCAAGGCAATCCGGCGGCTTTACCCTGACTATCCAATCTGGCGCGATTTTGCTTATGAATACGAGTTTGAACGTAAGGCAATCGACGTGATTAACGGCGGGCCATCTTTGCGCGAATGGGTGGATGATATGGCCGCACAGTCGGGTGATCTTGAAGCAATCGCGTTGCGGGATGAGGCTGGTTGGTGCGAGAAAATAAGGCCGTTTCTGCTCTACGATTAAACAATATGGCAATCGAAATAGAGAGCGTCATTCATGAACAAATTTGCTTGGATCATCGTAGCCGTAGCCCTTGCCGCCACAAGCGCCTGCAAGAAAGTCGACGCGATCAAAGTCAGCGAAGCCAAAATGACCAAGGTTTCCGACGAATTCCTCGCCGCCCCGCTTTCGGGCGATATCGCGCGCGACGATGCGCTTTATGCCAAGGATGTCATCGCCATTGACCCGATGTCAGCCGAGCTGATCGTTGGAGCTGACGCCATGCACAAATCCAACCAGGGCTTCATCGATATGAAGCTCGACAAACTGCGCTACGTTGAGCGGCGCTTTCAAGCGTTGGACGCGGAAGACTTTGTAGTCACAGCGAAAATCCACGGTGAAAGCAGCACCGGATCGGTCAAGACCTCCACGACAACTTGGGCCAGACGTTGACGGCCGTCACCTATATCGTTCAGCGCGTGGAAGCGTTGATGG
>JANNZB010000559.1:0-6105 GCA_031410395.1 Novosphingobium sp. | reverse complement strand
CGCCGGTATTGCCGAAATCGACGCCGGGCTGAAAGCGATTGATCACCCGCACCGGTTCGCCCAGCCGCAGGATCACGCCCTGTTCGGTCTCGGGGATCACTACCAGGCTCGACCATGCGATCAGCGCGAGCAAAATCACCGCGAACCATGTAGCCCGCTGCTCTGCAAATATACGCATCATGGTTCTCCCGCTGCGGGGGCGGGGGCGGGGGTAACCGTTGTGCTGCGCTGCAAGGCGGGCAGCGGCAGGTATGGTGTCACGCCATTGGCCTCGACAATCACCTTGTCATTGTTCGACAGTACGCGCTCCATGGTTTCATAATACAGCCGCCGCCGGGTAACCTCGGGCGCGAGCTTGTATTGCTCGTAAACCTTGTTGAATTCTGCAGCGTTACCCTGTGACTGGTTGATCACCTGTTGCGCCCACTGCTTGGCCGCAGTGGTTTGCTGCTGGGCGTTCTGCTGCGCGGCGGTAACCTTCTGAAAGGCCTCGACCACCTTGGCCGGCGGATCGGTTTTCTTGATATCTACACCCTGAATCAGCACGCCCGATCGATAGGCATCAAGGATCGCCTGCATCCGCTTCAGCACGCCGAGTTCGATTGTCGCGCGGCCTGAGCCGCCCATCACGTCCTTCAATGGCACTTCGGCAACCGCAGCACGCATCGCCGCTTCGGCAACCTCCTTCACGGTATCGTGCGGATTATCGAGCTGGAAGGTATAGAGCTTCAAGTTCTTGATATTCCAGCGCACCAGATAGGATATGTCGACGAGGTTCTGATCGCTCGTCAGCATCAGCTTTTCGGCTTCGCCTTCGGGGATGAAATCGCGCTTGATCGAGGTAACGTCTTCAACGCTCATCTTTTCGATTGGCCACGGCAATGTGAACGACATACCGGAAAGCGCAGTGCGATTATACTGGCCCAGAGTGGTGACAATGCCCTCTTCGTTCGATCCGAGCACATGGGTGGTTGAAACGCCGATCCACAACAGCGCAACAATGCCGATCAGCGGCCCGCCCCAGCTGCGGCCATTGGCACGCTCGGGCATCTTGGGGAAACCGCCAAAACCGCCGCCTCCGCCGCCCTTGGGCATGCGCTGACGCAAGATGTCCTCCATCTTGGGGGAGCGGCGCGAAGGGCTGTCGCCCTCAGGTGCGGCCCACGGGTTACGCGGGCCTCTTGGCGGATTGGCGGGTGGGTTGGCTGGCGCGGCATCATCGTCGCCCGGCTCGCCAGCACCGGCTTCTACGCCTGCGCTTTCGCTCTCAGGACTTGCTGCAGCATCGCCCTTTGGCTCATCGCCATCGCCACCACCCCATGGAGACTTGCGCCCGGTCATAACCAGCCTGCTCCCGCCGTCACATTACCTGTTGGTTTCATGCAACCCACTATAGGGGTGCATTGCGGAAAAAACAGGGGTCTGGGCGATTTTCCCATCGGGCCATCCCTGCTACGGGCCTGTTGAGACGAAGATATCAAGATCTGCTCCGCGAAGGCAGGGGCCTCGGGCGGCAAGGCGAAAGCTAGCGTGTAAAGGCCTGAGGCCCCCGCCTTCGCGGAGGAGCGAGCTCTCAGTCCTGGAATTTGGATTATTGTGAATGAGTGACAAGATTTCAGGCGAGGGCGCGGTGACACTGGAGGCATTGTTGCCGCCGCTCGCCCGGTCCAAGCTGCAAACGCTGAAGGTGGCGGATGGTATTGCTACGCTGGTGCTCGATGTTGCCGGGCTTGACCGGCTTGAGCGTGACCGGCTTGAGATTGCCGCCAAGGATGCATTGCGCGGTGTGCCCGGGATAACCGAGGTGCGCGTGGCGATGACCGCCGAGCGCGCCGATAATGCGCCGCCCGCGATGAAGATCATCGCAGTGGGATCGGGCAAGGGCGGGGTGGGCAAATCGACGCTCTCGGCCAATCTCGCGATTTCTCTGGCAAAGCTCGGGCGCAAAGTCGGGCTGGTCGACGCTGATATTTATGGTCCATCGCAGCCGCGCCTGATGGGAACAGAAGGGGTGAAGCCCCACGCGCATGACAGCAAAATGATTCCGGTCCGCAGCCCGCACGGCATCGGCGTGCTCTCAATGGGCAATCTGATCGAGCCTGATAAGGCCATTGCCTGGCGCGGACCGATGGCAAGCGGCGCGCTTGGCCAACTTGTCGATGCGCACTGGGGAGATACTGAAATTCTGGTGGTCGATCTTCCGCCCGGCACTGGCGATGTACAGCTTACTATGTTGCAGCGCCATAAGCCGGTCGGCGCGGTGATCGTTTCCACCCCTCAAGACCTCGCGCTGATCGACGCCAAGCGGGCGATGCAGTTGTTCAATTCGGCCGGGGTGCCGATCATTGGCATAGTTGAAAACATGGCAGGCTACGTCTGCCCGCACTGCGGCGAGGTGAGTAATCCGTTTGGATCGGGCGGCGCAGAGGAATGCGCGGCGCAGCTGGGCGAGGCATTTTTGGGCCGGGTGCCGTTGACGCTGGCGATCCGCGAAGAAAGCGATGCAGGTCGGCCGAACGCCTTGGGCGAGGGGCCAGAAGCGCAAGCCTTCATGGCAATAGCGCGCCGCGTGGCGACCTGGCTGGATAATCAATAGTGGCTGTTTCGCGGCGACAGGTCCTTATCGGCACCGGCGTAGGCGGGGCGCTGATTGTTGCCTATGCGCTCACGCCGCGCCGCTTTGCCTTGCCGCTTGAACCGCGCAGCGGTGAATTTGCTTTCGGTCCGTGGATCAAGATTGCGCATGACGGCATGGTTTCTGTCGCAGTGCCGCAGCTTGAGATGGGGCAGGGGATATCGACCCTGCTGCCGCAGATTGCCGCCTACGAGCTGGGAGCCGATTGGCAGCGTGTGGCGGTCGAGCCCGCCCCCACCAGCGGCGCCTATGCGAATGTCCCGCTGGCCAAAAAATGGGCGCCGCTGTGGATGCCGATGTTGCCGTCGCTGGCCAAGGGCGAGGACTCTGCCTTCGCGCGCAGTTTTGCCGAACGCAACCGCTTTACTGCCACCGCTGACGGTACTTCGCTGAGCGCTTATGAAATGCCGCTGCGGCTGGCAGCAGCGGCAGCGCGCGAGGTGTTGGCGATGGCTGCCGCTGATATCTGGGACATTGACCCCAGCCAGTGCAGCGTTGATCGCGGCATGGTCACCAGCGTCAAGGGCAAGCTGCCCTTCGCCAAGCTGGTCGGCGCCGCCGGCGATATCCGCCTGCCGCGCGCGCCAACGCTCAGGGCGCAACCCCCGCAGGAACGTCCGCACGAATTTCCCGTTGGCGCCGCGCCGCACTATCCAAGGCTCGATGGCCCAAGCAAGGTCACTGGCGGCGCGACCTTTGCCGGTGACATCCGTCTGCCTGGAATGGTCTTCGCCGCGATAGCCCACGGACCGCAGGGAGACACGCGGCTCGCGGCCTTTGACGAAAAGCGCATTGCCAGGCTTTCGGGCGGCGTCGGTCTGGTACCGGGCGAGCGCTGGATTGCCGCTGTCGCCAGCAACTGGTGGGCGGCAAACCGCGCGCTCGAAGTGCTCAGCCCTCGCTTTGCCACAAGCCACGCCGCCGAAATTACAACGATTGAAAGCGCGCTCGACAAGGTGCTCAAGAAAGCGCCAACGCACCGGATCGAAACGGTGGGAGATCCGGCGGGGGTGATCGGCAGCAGGCCATCGCTGGCGCTGCGCTATGATATTTCGCCTGCGCTCCATGCCAGTGTTGAAACCGCAAGCTGCACCGCCCAGTTGCGCGGCGGCAAATGCGAACTGTGGCTGGCGAGCCAGGCACCCGAGCAGGCGCGGCGCGCAGTTGCCAAGGCGCTAGGGATGAGCGTCAGGGACGTGATTCTCTATCCGGTAATCGCCGGGGGCAGTTTCGATGCGCGGCTGGAACATGGACACGCGGTGCAAGCTGCGCAGATCGCCAAGGCAATCGGCAAGCCCGTGCAGCTCACATGGTCGCGCTGGCAGGAGCATCTGGCAGGCCTCCCCCGCATGCCTGCCGCAGCGATGCTTTGGGCGAAAACGTCTGAGCCTGGCGGGCAGATCGTCGCGCTGCGCACCCGAATCGCCGCGCCGTCTGCCGGATGGGAATTTGGCCGCCGAATGTTTGATGGCGATGACCCGCGAGCGGCGATGCGGGCGAGCGCAGGCATGGGGGATCCGCTGGCGGCAGAAGGCGGCGTGCCGCCCTATGCCCTCGCCAACTTTGCCCTCGATCATGTGCCTGTAGAGATTGATCTGCCCGCTGGGCGAATGCGCGGTCAGGCGCACGGCTTCACTGCGTTCTTCACCGAGTGCTTCATCGATGAACTTGCGCACGCCGCGCACCGCGAGCCGCTGTCTTATCGCATGGAGATGATCGGCAATGATCCGCGGCTGGGAATGTGCCTTCAGCGCGTCTCGGCGCTGGCCCAGTGGAATGGCGGCAATGATGCCAGCGGGCAGGGGCTCGCCTGCCACCGGATAGATGAGGGGTGCATCGCGGTGATCGTCACCGCGCGGCGCACCGAGAACGGCGTGCTGGTCGAAAAAGTTTCCGCCGCCGTCGACATCGGCCGCGTGGTCAACATCGATATAGCCCGCCAGCAGATCGAAGGCGGGTTGATCTTTGGCCTCGGCCTCGCGGTGGGCGGCGCGACCGGCTATGGCGAGGGACTGCCGTTTGTTGGCAGGCTATCCGGGCTTGGCTTGCCCTTACTCGGCACCACGCCCGCGATCGAAATTGATTTCGTTGATAGCGATGCCCCGCCCGCCGATCCGGGCGAACTGGGGGTTGCGGTGATCGCTCCCGCCATCGCCAATGCCCTGTTTTCTGCAACCGGCCTGCGATTTCGCCGGTTGCCCCTGATGGAAGAAGCAGAATGAACCTACCTAGCGGCCACATAGCGGTCCAATTGCGGCGCGTTGGAGTACTATTGGTCAACCTCGGCACGCCCGACGCGCCAACCACGGCAGCCGTGCGGCGCTATCTGGCAGAGTTCCTGATCGACCGGCGCGTGGTTGAAATCCCCCGGATTATCTGGTGGCCGATCCTTCATGGCATCATCCTGCGCACCCGTCCGAAGAAAAGCGCCCATGCCTACAGTCAGGTATGGACCGACGCCGGTTCGCCCCTCGCGGCGACCACTGCGGCGCAATCTCGGGCGCTCCAAGATCGGTTGGCGAGGGTTCAGGTTGATTGGGCGATGCGCTATGGCAATCCGGGCATCTCCAAGCAATTGCAGCAGCTTAAGGACCAAGGTTGCGACCGGATACTAATTGCCCCGCTTTACCCGCAGTATTCAGGCGCAACGACCGCAACAGTTATCGATGCAGTGGGGGCTGCCTGCGCGAAAATGCGTTGGCAACCGGCGATCAGAACCTTGCCGCCATATTATGATGATGTGAGCCATATTGAAGCACTTAGAGCCGATCTATCGCGCCAGCTGTCTGCGCTGAAATTCACTCCCGAAGTGCTGCTGCTGTCCTTCCACGGCATGCCCGAACGCACTCTCCATCTGGGCGATCCCTACCATTGCCAATGCCGTAAAACCGCCCGGCTTCTGGGCGAAGCCTTGGCAAATCAATGGACTGAACTGCGCATTGAAACCAGCTTCCAATCGCGCTTTGGCAAGGCCAAATGGCTCGAACCGGCGACCGATGCGGTACTTATCAGAGAAGGCCAAAAAGGCACCAAACGGTTGGTTGTCGCCGCACCGGGATTCTCCGCCGATTGCCTCGAAACCCGCGAAGAACTGGCGATCCGCGGCCGCGAACAGTTCACTTCCGCGGGCGGTGAAGACTATGCCGTGCTCGATTGCCTCAACGATGGCGACGCCGGAATGGCCATGCTGGAGGGGTTGGTTCGGCGCGAACTGGCGGGGTGGATCTAAAAATCTATCGCAATGCCATTGTTCACCCAATCACCATAACGGGTTGGTGAAAGTTCTCCCTCCGCCTCAACTTCCTTAACCTCCCTTGGCTCAGGCGCGGGATCATTGGTCCAGTGGGCTGGCTTGGCGAAGGACTTGGGTCGCTGGGTGGCTCGCTCGGTCATGCCTCTTAGATAGGCGGCTGGCATCAGGATGCAATCTCGCCTAGGCGCGCGACATGGATATTCCCGGTCTACCTGCG
>JANNZB010000558.1:0-3120 GCA_031410395.1 Novosphingobium sp. | reverse complement strand
TCGGTGATGGTCTGAAGCTTCTCGCGCGCGGCGATCAGTTCGGTATGTTCGGTATCGATCTTGGGGTTGTGGTCAGGCTTGTCCAGAACCGTGGATGGGGCCCCCGGCATAAGCTCTTGAAAGGCCAGCAACAGGCAGCGCTGCCCGCCAACCGGCTCGGTCAGCGGTTCGGCGATGAGGTTGATCGTCTGCGCCTGGCCAGCAACCTCAAACGTAACCGTTTCCTGGATCGGCCGCTGCTCCTCGATCGCTTTGCGCACCAGGCTGCGGACCGGTGGGCGGAGCTGGGCGTGCAGCATCCGGAACAGGTTCAAACTCGCGCCGCCGCTTACCGGCTCCATGAATTTCGCAACCGGCCCAGAGAACCGCTGAATCTCGTGATGACTGTCGAACACGATGTAGGCTGGCGCATACTGCGCCATCAACCGCGTCGCCTGGGCATCGATGCTATCGGCTTCAATGCTGCGCTGGCTGGGGGATGCGGGGCTCATCCGGCCGGTTGTCGGGGACCGCGGGATTTCAGCGGCGACATCAAGCCGCCTGAAAATCCGGCTGCGCTTGTCAAACGCCTTGAACAGCCGGGCGCTCGCCGCGATGGTCTCTGACGGGCCGAGCCACAGGAATCCATTGGGCCTGATTCCGTAGTGGAAGGTTGAAATGACGCGTTGCTGCAACGGTGCTTCAAAATAGATCAGCAAGTTGCGGCACGACACCATATCGAGCCTTGAGAACGGCGGATCCTTGACCAGGTCATGCGTGGAAAACACGCACATATCGCGAATATGTTTGGCGACCCGGTAGCGGTGCCCCTCTTTGACAAAGTGCTGTTCCAGCCGTTCTACCGTCGTATCGGCTTCAACTAAATCGCTGAAGAGGCCGGCGCGAGCAATCGCGACGGCCCGGTCATCGATATCGGTGGCAAAGATGGTAACGTTTCGCGTGGATTCCGCAGCCGTCAACGCCTCTTTGAACAGTATGGCGAGTGAATAGGCCTCCTCCCCCGTCGCGCATCCCGCCACCCACACGCGGATCGGTACGTCAGGCCCGCCTCTTGAGACCATTTCCGGCAAGACGGTTTCAGCCAAGGCTTCAAACATGGCCGGATCGCGGAAAAAGCGGGTTACGCCGATCAGGATCTCCCGGAACAGCAGATCGGGTTCATTCGGCAGCTTGCGCAGCTGGGTGATGTATTCGTTGGGGTCTTCGATATGGAGCACCTGCATCCGCCGCCGGACCCGGCGCATCAGCGTGCTGGATTTGTATTGGCCAAAATCGCGGCCGAGGCGGCTGTTGAGCACGGCGCAGATCGTGACCAGGTGATTGGCCCGCCCCGCTGCCGAACTTTCGGAGAGGCCAAGCGCCGCGCCTTTGCTTCTAAAGTCGCGATATTCCAGCAGACGCGCTGGCATCTCATGGGGCTGGAGGACATAGTCGACAAAGCCGCCGGCGGTCGCGCTTTGCGGCATGCCAAACTTGGCGCGATGATCGAACGCGGCTTCGCTAAGGGTCAGCCCGCCGCCTTCCTTGATCGCCGCAATCCCGATCGTGCCGTCGCTGCCGAACCCCGAAAGAATGATCCCGACGGCGTTTTCACCCTGATCTTCGGCCAGTGACACCAGAAAGGTATCGATCGATGAGCGCCGCGCGGTCGGCGTCTCGGGCAAGGCGACCCGCAGCACACCGCCTTCGATTTTCAGAATTGCGTTTTGCGGAATCACGGCGACCGTGTTGGGCGCCGCGACAGTCCCGTCCGCCGCCTTCACTACTGGCATATCGGTGCACTCGCCGATAATCTCCGCCAGTGCGCTGTCATAATCGGGATCCAGATGCTGGACCAAAACAAACACCATACCGCTGTCGTGCGGCATCGCGGAAAAGAATGAACGAAAAGCTTCGAGACCGCCTGCGGACGCCCCTATGCCCACGATTATATGCGCATCCGTTTCCGTACCGCCGCCTGCCGCGTTGTCGCCAGCCGTCGTTGTCCTTCCAGCACTCACGATCGAGTGGCTCTTGGTACGGAGGGGGATGGTGATCGGGGCTTCGCCATGCCTCTTAGTCGGCGTTCAAATTCCAGTTGGCAAGGGATTTGGCGCCCCCACACGATGCGAGATCGGTGATCGGCGAATGAAGGATAATCGGGGGCGGAAGTCGCATTTCGTAACCTTCCAAAACAATTTCCGCTTTCCACAACATAGCAGTCGAACAGGCTTGCGGCGGACGACCGTAAATCCAGTCATACATGGCGTCTGCAACCTTGCTGAACGATGGGCCGGTTTTGACAATCAAGTTCGGGGCAGCCAACTGCGGCAAGGTCAGCGGACACTGCTGTTCGCTACCCGGAGGTCCGCTCTCTTCGTCTGCGGCTCCTAACATGGCGAACGCGCTATGCTGGCCCTGAATGAGCGGGGCAATTTCGAATTCAAAGCCAACAATAGGCCACCGGTTGCAGGCGGGTCCGCCATGCGGCATGCTCGACGGCGCGAGGCATAGTTTCCGATAGTCGGCGCGCCTCATGCGGGTGGATGTATGGCTTGGCACAGGAAATACTGGGATGCCGTCGAACATTTTTATTGGGAGCCTAGCCACCTTGGACTTGCTTCCATCAATCAGGGGCGATGGGGCGATGACCCCAAGCTGATCCAATTGCCAAGAAGCCTCATAAAGAACGGGGGCACGATCTATACGCGGGCAGGGACAAGCAAGTCTAACCGGATCCGGGTACGCGGCCTGGAGGAGACCCTTAACCACACCTTCGACATAACCTTCGCGATCGCGCCTGACGCCGTTCTCGCGGAGATCCTGTGCCGGCCGCTCGGAATTCTCGACGCGGGCCCGTTTCAAAGCATCGGCCGGGAAGTATCAGAGCGCTATGGCTGGGGGGACGCAAACGTGACCCAGCAAGACGGGTTTTTCGTCTCGCCCACGTCAGCGCTTGGCGTAGAGTTGAAGCTTGGCGCCACCACGTCCCCGATCCAGGTCCTCAAGTACCTGGCGCTCATGGTTCTTGAAGAGAAGCATAGCGGACCGAAGGAGCAACTTGGTTTGCTGTACGTCACCCCGGCGAAAACATCGGATGAGGTCTTCAAGCAGTGTGGCGCTGATGCAACCGGCTTGATG
>JANNZB010000557.1:0-3582 GCA_031410395.1 Novosphingobium sp. | reverse complement strand
CGCCGAATCCCAAGAAAATCGTCGCATAAAAGCGATCCTCACTGTCCATAGTGGCATTGACTGGAACTGAACCTGGAATCGACGATGGTCCAAAGCAAATATGCGTGAATGCAATCAGGCAACAGACAATCCCGAACAACGATACGAAGCCAGAGAGTAATCGGCGCATTGTCATTGCCTACAGCGCCGAAATACCCAGAAACCCGGGCATCGGGCCATTCCAGCCATCGCCATCATCAATCGGAGCAGCGCGCTTTTCGGTGCGCGGCTTGGGCTCGGGACGCGGTGCGCGTTCTTCTCTAGGAGCGCGTTCTTCGCGGGGAGCACGAGCTTCTCTCGGTGCCCGTTCTTCGCGAGGAGCACGGGCTTCACGCGGTGCTTTGTCTTCGCGCGGAGCACGGGCCTCGCGCGGAGCGCGCGCTTCACGCGGCGGGCGCGCTTCCTTGGGGGCACTGGCTTCACGCGATGCCTTAACATTGCGATCACGACGTGGCTTCGCCGCAACCGGAGCTGATTGTTCGCCCTCCGCTACCGGAGCTTCAACCGCCCCGCCGTGCATGGTGTACAGCGGGATTGGCCCACCGGTCAGCTTCTCAACATTCTGGATCGCTTCTTCATCCGCTGGAGAGACGAAGGTAAATGCCCGTCCGGTGGCCCCAGCCCGTCCGGTGCGACCGATGCGGTGGACATAATCGTCCGGATGCCACGGCGTATCAAAGTTGAAGACGTGGCTAACGCCCTTCACATCCAGCCCGCGCGCCGCGACATCAGACGCGACAAGAATGTTGATGGTGCCCGCCTTGAACCGGTCAAGCTCGGCAATGCGCGAGCTCTGGTCCATATCGCCATGGATCTCGCCCGCCGACAAACCGTACTGTTGCAGGCTCTTGGCCAGTTCGCGCACGGTGGTCTTGCGGTTGCAAAAAACGATGGCGGTAGTGACGTTGTCGGTCTTGATCAGCTGGCGCAGCACGTCGCGCTTTTTGCGCGCATCGACGAGCACTTTATGCTGAACGATATTGGTGTTGTTGCTCGCGGGACGGGCCACCTCGATATAGCGCGGGTTGGTGAGGAACTTGTCGGCCAGCTTCTTGATCGGCGGCGGCATTGTCGCGCTGAACAGCAGGGTCTGGCGATTGGCCGGAAGCTTTGAGCAGATCGTTTCGATATCGGGAATGAAGCCCATGTCGAGCATCCGATCCGCTTCATCGATCACCAGCAGATCGCAGCCGGTGAGCAGTATCTTGCCGCGTTCAAACAGGTCCATCAAGCGGCCCGGGGTGGCGATGAGCACGTCGACACCGTCTTTCAGCGCCTTGACCTGATCGCCCATCTGCACGCCGCCGATCAGCAACGCCATCTTGAGGTCGTGGTTCTTGCCATAGGCGGCGAATTCTTCGGCGACCTGGGCCGCGAGTTCGCGCGTCGGCTCAAGGATCAGGCTGCGTGGCATCTGCGCACGGCGGCGGCCATGGGCAAGGATATCAATCATCGGCAGCACGAAACTGCCGGTCTTGCCAGTTCCGGTCTGAGCAATCGCGATCAGATCGCGCATCATCAGCACTTGCGGAATCGCCTGGGCCTGAATCGGCGTTGGCGTGTCATACCCCTTGGCGGAAACCGCTGCGAGCAGTTCGTCGGAAAGGCCGAGATCGGCAAAACTCATAGGCTTGACTGGTTATCCGGATAAACAAGGTTAAGTCTGCTTGGCAAACCGACCCCGTATTTTGACACTGCGCCCTCGGCGAAGCCGCGCGCCCCTAGCCCCATTCCCGGCAAAAAGTCAAGGAAATGTGGGCGAAGATTCAGTCGCCAGCTTCGACAAGCTGGTGCAACTTGCCAAGCTTGCAACTGGCACCGTTGCGCGCCTGCAGCTTGTCACGCCCGGCGCACATCATGCCGTCGGCGCTGCGGGCAACATAGAACCCCGCGTAGAAATCCTGAGCACTGCACCCCTTGTCGAGCCCGGCAGTGACGACCCGGGCATCGCGCAGGAAAAGTACCAGCTTGTTAGCGGCAGCAATCTGAACCCCTGCCACGCCATCCAGCGACAGGCATTTGCCCATTGATCGCTCGATCAGTCGCTGCGGCGCGGAACGTTCGGGCATGTCGCTGAACATGCCGATACGCGGGTCGGTATTGGAGGGCGCGCGCGGTGCAATGCGGATGGTGATATGCTGTTCGATGCTGACCTGCTCAGCCGACGGCGTGCGCCAGGCTTCTGACAGCCAGGAGAATGGGAAAGTGTCCGCCGGGCTTGTTTGGACGGGGGCCGTCGTTGGCTGACGTGTCAGCGTCGCGCTTCCATCCTGAACGGCGCTGTCATGCGGCGCGGGAGAGACGAGCGTCACCGGAAGCAGAAGCAAAGGGGCCAGGATGGTGCTGAAAAGGTACATTTACTGGCGTTTTTCCAGCTCCGGTTCAGGTGCGCTTTCCGGGCGGGAATGCGCCGGTTCATTCGCCGCAATACCCGCCGCGCTTGAACATGCGCTTAACCCGCACGCTTTGATTTGCAAAGTTTCGCCTTGCCCTGACTTGTGCAATAGCCAGCGCCATGGACAGCAATCAGCTCTTTCTTGATGAAATCACCGCGCTGCTTGGCCCGCGCAGAGTGACGACCGATTCTGACCTGACTGCACCGTGGCTGACCGATTGGCGCGGGCGCTATCACGGCAAGGCCTGTGCGATGGCGAGCCCGGCTAACACGGCGGAATTGGCGGCGCTGGTCAGGTTGTGCGGCAAACATGACGTGCCGATTGTTCCCCAAGGCGGCAACAGCGGCATGTCTGGCGGCGCGACTCCTGATGCCACTGGGCATGCGCTGCTGCTGTCGCTGCGGCGAATGAATGCCATTGTCGCGCTCGATAGCGATGACCGCAAGGTCACCTGCGAGGCCGGGGTTATTCTCGAGGTGCTGCAAAAAGCCGCCGAAGCGCAGCATCTGCGCTTCCCGCTTACGCTCGGCGGCAAGGGATCGGCGACCATTGGCGGCCTGATATCAACCAATGCCGGCGGCACACAGGTGCTGCGGCACGGCACAATGCGCGCGCAGGTGCTCGGGCTTGAGGCTGTTTTGGCCGATGGAACGGTATTCAACGCGCTGACCCCGCTCAAGAAGGACAACCGCGGCTTTGACCTCAAACAATTGTTGATCGGATCGGAAGGCACGCTGGGGATTGTCACGGCGGCTACCTTGCGGTTGCTTCCCGCCATAGCAGACCGGGTGGTGGTGTGGACTGCAACCCCGTCGTTGCAAGTCGCTCGCGCACTGCTTTTGCATTGTGAGGCGCAGGTCGGAGACGCGCTCGAAGGGTTTGAAGTTCTCCCACAGGCGAGCCTTGATGCGGTGATCGGGTACTTGCCCAATGCGCGTTCGCCTTTGGATGGCCACCATGCGTGGCACGTTTTGATCGAGATTGTCGCCGACCAATCGCAGGCCGATGGGCTGCGCGATAAGGTTGAAGCAATGATCGCCGGCGCCTTTGAAACCGGACTGGTTGAGGATGCGGTGCTTTCCGCCAACGAAGCGCAGGCCGAAGCTTTTTGGATTTTGCGCGATTCGGTCGCCCCGGCTGAACGCGC
>JANNZB010000556.1:0-3603 GCA_031410395.1 Novosphingobium sp. | reverse complement strand
GACCTTGGCTGTATCCCGATGTGAACAGCGACTGGCTATTTTCCACGGTCAACGAAACCTCGCGGCAGACGAAGCGAATCCCGGCGTTGCGCATCAATGCGCCTGGCAGCAGACCAGCCTCGGTCAGCACCTGAAATCCGTTGCACACGCCAAGCACCGATACGCCGCGCGCGGCGGCGGCAATCACGGCCTGCATTATCGGGCTGCGCGCCGCCATTGCGCCGGAACGCAGGTAGTCGCCATAGGAAAACCCGCCGGGCAGCGCGATGAAATCAAGACGCTCGGGCAAGTCAGCATCGCCGTGCCACACCCGGAACGGTACGGTGCCGGACACTTTCTCCAGCGCATCGGCCATGTCCCGGTCGCAATTCGACCCGGGAAAGGTGATAACCGCCGAACGAAAAGCGTTCACGCCGGCACTCTTTCGATCCGGTAATTCTCGATCACCATGTTGGCGAGTAATTGCCGCGCCATGGTATCAAGATCGGCGTCTGAAACGCTGTCATCAACGTCAAGCTCGAGCATCTTGCCGGCGCGAACATCGCGCACGCCGTGGATGCCGAGCCCTTCGATGGCATGATGGATCGCCCGGCCTTGCGGATCTAGAACCCCATTCTTCAGGCTGACAAAAACGTGAACCTTCATTGGGGATCATCCTTGGCGCTGCGGCTGATGCCGGGCCTATGGCTCCAGTAACGCGAAAGGGCAAGGCGGGCAGGGCCAATTTCCCCAATTCACCCGCCCAAGCGATGCTTTTTAGCGCGAATGTTCGTGGTTCACAACCGTGCAGTGACTGCGCTAGTCTCGCGCGCAAACACGCTAGATTGGAGAGATTTGCCATGCCCTCACCCGGAGCCCGCCTGCGCGCGTTGATAGAAAACGGCGAACACTTCATGGCGGGTGAAGCCTATTCAGCGCTCACCGGCAGGATTGTCGAGCATGTCGGTTTCAAGGCGGCCTATCTTGGGGGCCACGCCTGCAGCGCATTCCACTATGCCATCCCGGATAATGGCATTTTCAGTCAAGTTGAAATGCTGGAGCAGGCTTCACGCATAGCGGATGCCATGACCATTCCGCTGCTGGTCGACGCCGACACTCTGGGCGAGACTGTCGCCGATGCCTATCATTTTACCCGCCGCTATATCCGCCGCGGGATAGCTGGCTACCACATCGAGGATGAGGTTAATCCCAAGCACTCGCGGTTCGTCAGCGGCCTGTGCTCGATTGAGGATATGCAGGCGAGGATCGATGCGGGCGTGCGGGCACGAAAAGACAGCGGTGAAGATTTTGTCATCATCGCCCGCTGCGATGAGATGTATTCGCGCGAAACCGGCGGCGGCGGAACATCCTCGCCCGAAGAGGCTGTGCGGCGCGGCCATGCCTATGGCGAAGCGGGGGCAGACGTTATCGTTTTTGCCAGCTGCCCGCCCGAAGAACAGCCGCCGATCATCAAGCAAATGCGGATTCCAGTCTGCACGCTGGGATTCAACATCCCCGAGACCGCGTTCACCCTTTCCACCGGCTGGGGCTGGATGTCTGCGGCCGCCAACCACGTGAAAATGGCCAAGGAGGTGCTCGAAACCGGCTGGCCGACCAGCGCCAATTTTGATTTCCCCGAAAAGCAGGAACTGATTGGCCAGGCATTCTACGATCAGTTCATCGCCGAATGGGCTGAGAAGTCTGGCAGACCAACCCGCCCCAACGGCGCGCGTTAGAAGGTCCAGCTAGCCAAATGTATAGCTTTTGGGCGGGGACTTGATTTATCTGACGAAGGTCGCACAGAACCAAGCTGACGGAGCGGTCAATGACCGCTGGCCAGTAAGGAAGCATGATTGATGAAATCGGTTCCAAAGCCGTTGATTCTTGCCCTGCTGGTCATGCTCGCCGGGCTGGGGTGGTGGTATTTCGGCAGGTCGGCTCCTGAAGCCGCATGGCTTGGCTATGTTGAAGGCGAGACAGTTTATGTAGCAGCGCCGGTTTCTGGCCGCTTGCAAAGCCGGCCTGTGGATCGCGGAGTCAGCGTGGCGCTGGGTGCGCCACTGTTCTCACTCGATCCTGAAACGTCCGATGCTTCGGTAAGTCAGGCCGAGGCGCAGGTTGTGGCGAATTCAGCGCAGGCAGCAGACCTTTCCGATGCCAAACAGCGACAGGCGGAGATTGACGTATTCCGCGCCAATGAGGCAGGCGCGCAGGCGCAAGTTGTCAAAAGCCAACGCGATTTTGAACGGATGTCAGCTCTGCAAGGCAGGGGATTTGCTTCCCGCTCCCAGCTCGATTCGGCGCGGGCGGCACGCGATGGCGCGCAGGCGAACCTGTCCCAAGCCCGCGCGCAGATCCGCTCCTCTGAGCTGACGGCCGGGCGAAGCGGGCAAATTCTTGCAGCGCAGGCGGGGATAGCCGGGGCGCAAGCAGCGTTGCGATCACAGCGCAAGGTCCGCAGCGAGATTGCTCCCGTTTCACCGGCCAAGGGCCTGATCGAGCAGACCTTTTTCAATCAGGGTGAGTGGGTTCCCGCCAACACGCCGGTGGTCGCGGTGCTCCCCGATGACAAGCGCAAGCTGCGTTTTTATGTGCCCGAAGAAAGGATTGTGACGCTAAAGGTCGGGTCAACCATCAAATTTACCTGCGATGGCTGCGCCGGTTCACCACTGCATGCGCGGATCAGCTACATTGCCCCGCGCGCTGAATATACACCGCCAGTGATTTATTCCGAACGCGCGCGGGCCAAGCTGGTGTTTCTGGTCGAGGCGCTGCTGCCCGTCAGTAACAAACCCCTGCCGCTCGGCCTGCCGGTGCAAGTACAACCGCAGTGATAGAAGCTGTGAGCAATTTGGCTAGCGATGCGCCGATCATATCGGTCAAGGGCCTGACCAAGCGCTTTGGCGGACGCACCGTGGTTGATCATGTTGATCTGACGGTAAGTGAAGGGCGCATCTGCGGGTTCCTCGGACCAAACGGATCGGGCAAGACCACCACGCTGCGGATGATCTGCGGCCTGATTATCCCTGATGAGGGCGAAGGCGAGGTGTTGGGGCTTGATCTGCGCACCCGGCGCAGCGCGATCAAGGCGCAGATCGGTTATATGACTCAAAAGTTCGGCCTGTTTGGCGACCTTTCGATCCGCGAGAACCTCGAATTTATTGGCCGCGTCTATGGGTTGGAGGATCGCGAACGTCGGGTGCAGGATGCGCTTGATCAGCTCGGCCTTGCTTCGCGTTCAGAACAGATGGCGGCCAAACTTTCGGGTGGCTGGAAACAGCGCCTCGCGCTCGCCGCCGCAGTGCTCCACGAACCAAGGATTCTGCTGCTCGACGAACCCACCGCCGGTGTCGATCCGCAGGCTCGGCGTGAATTCTGGGACCAGATTCACGAACTGGCGCGCGGCGGGATGACCGTGCTGGTCTCCACCCACTACATGGACGAGGCCGAGCGCTGCCACGAGATCGCTTACATCGCCTATGGAGTTATGCTGGCGCGCGGCACGACTTCGGAAGTTATCGCCGCGTCAGGGCTTCATGCATTGCAGGGTGAAGGTCCTGGTGCTGACCGGCTTGCTGCCGAGATCGAACGCCAACCCGGCGTTGCCATGGCCGCGCCCTTTGG
>JANNZB010000555.1:0-1861 GCA_031410395.1 Novosphingobium sp. | reverse complement strand
CGCAGCGGTCGATATAGGCGTCGAACGACGGCCGCGGCGGCACCATCTTGAACATCCGCACCGCGAAATGCAGTCCGGAGCCGATCATGATGTCGGCGGCGGAAAATGTGTCGCCGAGCAGCCAGGGACCTTTCTCCAGCGCCTGATCGAGAACGTCGAACACCTGTGCTGCGTCGCCCCAGCCCGCCGTGCGTGCCGGGATCTCGACTTTTGTGAAGATCTGCACGATTGCCGGTTCGATGCATCCGGGCGCGAAAAACAGCCAGTGAAAATATTTGGCGCGCTTTGGGTCGCCGAGCGGTGGAGCAAGTCCCGCCTCGGGGTAGCGTTCGGCGACATAGGCGCAAATGGCCGCCTGTTCGGCGAGGGTCGCATCGCCGTCCTTCAGCGCCGGAACCTTGCCCATCGGATTGATGGCCAGATACTCCGGCGTCTTCTGCGCGCCGGTGTTGATGTCGGTCAGCACGCGCTCATAGGGCTTGCCCGTCTCCTCCATCAGCCACATCGCCGAGAACGAGCGTGAACGCGGCGACCAGTAAAGCTTCATCATGCAGGCGATCCCTTCTTCCAGCGATAGTAGCGCATCATCAAGCCATGGTCGGCATGGAGTTCTTCCTTTTCACGGATGAAGCCCTCGCGCTCATACCAGCGCCACGCCTTGTGGTTCAGGCTCGCGCATCGAAGCCATATTTCATCGGGCAGATTCTTGCGGGTGAATTGCAGCAGCATCTTGCCGACGCCACGGCCATGATATTCGGGTGCCACGAACAGCTGATCGAGATATCCGTCCCGCGTTCGGAACGCGAGCATCGCCGCGATCTTCCCCGCGTCGTAAGCGATGTAGAGGCTCCAGCCATTGTCGACCTCCCTGGGCACGCGTGCGCGCAGGTCGGCCAGCATTTTCTCGCTGGCAGGCTCGATGCCGATCGACACCCAGCTCTCCATCCAGACGCGCGCGACCTCGTCGTGCTCGCTCTTCTGCGCCGGTCGAATTGTGAGGCTCTGCATCGGATTTGCGGCCTTTTCAAACATGCCAGCCATGTCTTGAGTTGCTCAAGACCGGCCTGACGCCAACCCACGCGATGAATCTGCCTGCAAAATAAGACGGTTGAAAGTCGGAGTCCGGTGCTTTTGTTTGCAGCGCAGCGCGCGCTTTCATTGGCGACATCGCTGTGAACACTGGATTGCTGCAATTGTCAGCTGCGCCGTCATGGTGCCATCATGCCGCCGCGCGAAGTGGGGGCCAAGCCGGAAAAGGCAGATCGCAAAGGAAGGCCAGCGTCCGCGGACCCCGCGTCGTTGGCCTCGGCAAAGACTCTTCCGCAATTGTCCCCTGCTCTGCGTCGAGTTCATCGGCCACCGGGAGCAACGACATGAATGCGAAGAAATACGCTGCAGAGGCGATAGGCACGTTCTGGCTGACATTTGCGGGATGCGGCAGCGCCGTCATCGCCGCGGCATTTCCGCAAGTCGGAATCGGCCTCGTCGGCGTTTCGCTGGCGTTCGGACTGAGCGTCGTTACGATGGCTTACGCGATCGGACATATATCCGGTTGTCATCTCAATCCTGCCGTCACGGTGGGCCTTGCTGCAGGCGGCCGTTTCCCGGCCGGTCAGATACTGCCCTATATCATCGCGCAAGTGATCGGTGCCGTTGCTGCTGCAGCGCTGCTCTATGCCATAGCAAGTGGCGCTCCCGGATTCGACGTCAGCAAGGGTTTTGCGTCGAACGGCTATGGCGCCCATTCACCCGGCCAGTATGGCCTCGTCGCGTGCGTCATCACGGAAATCGTGATGACGATGATGTTTCTCTTCATCATCATGGGTTCAACCCATGGCAAGGCTCCGGCCGGCTTTGCGCC
>JANNZB010000554.1:0-2069 GCA_031410395.1 Novosphingobium sp. | reverse complement strand
TGATTAGCCCGTGTCTAATTCATTGCCCCAAAGACGACTCGAAGGGGCCAGCCAATGTCCGCAAAAACATCCCCCGCGCGCCGGGCCGCTTTTCTGACGGCACTGGGCGAGACGGGGAATTATACCATTGCCGCCGAACATGCGCGGGTCTCGCGCGCTTGGGTGACGCTGCACAAGACGAACGATCCCGAATTTCGCGCCGCGTGCGAGGCCGCCGTGGCCGGGGCGGCGGCGCGGGCGCAGGCGCGGGCGGCGGCGGGTGGGGATGCGCGGCCCTCGGCGCGCTGGGGCTATATCGACGGGGAGGAGATGGTCGTGCGCGCGGGGAACGGGCGGCGGGCGGTCGTCGCGCGGGCGCGGCTGCGCCAGTGGACGCCGCGGGTCGAGGCGCGCTTTCTGGAGGTGCTCGCCGCCACCGCCAATGTGAAGCTGGCGTGCGAGGCGGCGGGGTTGAGCGTCGCATCGGCCTATGCGCGGCGCAACAAATGGCCGGGCTTTGGCGAGCGGTGGAAGGCGGCGCTGGAGACCGGCTATGTCCGGCTGGAATTCGCGCTGCTTGAAAACGCGTGCAACACCTTCGAGCCCGTCATCGAGTTCACGCCCGACCTGCCGATGCCGCCGATGCGGATCGACGACGCGCTGCAGGTGCTGCGGCTGCACCGCCACGCCGTGCGCGGGGTGGGGCGGCCGCTGCGCCAGTTGAGCGTGTTGCCCTCTATCGAAGAGGTGCAGGCCGAAATCACGAAGAAGGTGGCGGCGCTGCGGCGCGGGCGCGCGGCGGGGCTGAAGTTCCGGAATGAGGCGTAGCGGCAGCTGAGCCGGGCGGCAGCTGAGCCGGGCGGCAGCTATGCGCCCTCGCCGTCGAGCCTGAGCCGGTACCCGACCGCAGGTTCGTTGACGATCAATTCGGGCTGGGCGGCGTTGCGTTCCAGCTTTTGACGCAGGCCGCGGACCGCCACGCGCAGGTAATCGATCTGCTTTTCCTGAGCCGGACCCCAGGCCGTGCGGAGCAAATGTGCGTGGGTCAGAACGCGGCCCGGGTGCTTGGCGAGTTCGGCAAGCACGGCGTATTCCTTGGGTGCCAGATGTACCGGTTCGCCATCGCGCGTCACGGTGCGGTGGAACAGGTCGATCCGCACGGACCCCGCCGCCACCGGGCGCTGATCGTCCTCGGGGTTCAAGTCGAGCAGATTGGCGAGGTAGCGGTCGACCTTGGCAATGTCGGAGGCGGCCTGTGACAAAAGCGCCTTGTCCCCGCCGCCGTCGCGGCGCAGCGCGCCGATGGTGTCGCCGACCGTGCGGACTGCGGGACCGAGATCGAGACCAATTGAGGAGAGCAACGTCGAGCGGACCTGATCCCGTTCGTGGCGGCGGGTCAATTCGTTCGCTTCGCGTTCTAGGCTGCTGCGTTCGAGCGCAAGCGCAAGCTGATCGAGGAGGCTGTCGAGCAAGGTGAATTGCGCGGCTGAAACGGGCGGGACGCCATCATCGTTCGCAAGGCCAGCCGCAGCAATGATTTTCTGGCCCGACCGGACGGGGTGAAACTGCCATTCGCTGGGTACCGCACGCGTCACCCCGCGCCCGGCAGGCTCGCCGCTCTCCAGGACCAATGCTGCCACGGCGACATCGCCGGGGGTCAAGTCAATCTGGGGGGAAGTTGCGGCAAGGGTGTGCGGTGTCACCGCCCCGCTGACCAGCACCGCATTGCAATCGAAAACCTCACCCAGCTTGCGCGTCGCGACCTCGGCGATCTGGGCTTCCGAGGTGCAGCCCAACAGGTCGCGCGCGAACCCGGCGATCGTTGCGTTACGTTTGGCGTGTCCTTCAGCGAGTCGAGCCTGTGCGCGTACCGATGCCGCGAGCTGGCTAACAACCAGCGCCACCACGAACAGGATAAGGATTGTCACCAGATCGTTCGGGTCGTCGACGTGCAAGGTCATGCGCGGCGCAGTGAAAAAGAAGTTGTAGGCGAGCGCCGACGCGACGGCAGCAAACAACGCCGGGGCCCTGCCGCCGATAACGGCTGCGCCAAGCACTGCGGGGAGAAAGAGCAGGTCGATTGCCGACGT
>JANNZB010000553.1:0-1562 GCA_031410395.1 Novosphingobium sp. | reverse complement strand
GGACTTTGGCGGTCAGCAGGCAACCCGGCATTGGACCAATGCGGTTGGTATCGATAATCCGCGCAGCGGATACCGCCAGCAGGTGCCGCGGCCCGACCAGCACCGCACCGCGCGCCGCATCGATGCCCGTGACATAAAGCGGTTCGGCCAGCCCGCCGATCTCGAGGCCGCGCCGCTGGCCCACGGTATAATGGATGACCCCCCTGTGCCGCCCGAGCACATCGCCGCTGGTTGCATGGATAATATCGCCCTCATCGGCAGCATCGGGGCGCAATTTGCGCACAACTGCGGCATAGTCTCCCTGCGGAACGAAGCAGATGTCCTGGCTGTCCGGCTTGGCGGCAACTTTTAGCCCGAAAACTTCGGCAAGATGCCGCACCTCAGTCTTAGGCAGACCGCCCAAGGGAAAGCGCAGGAAATCGAGCTGTTTCTCGGTGGTGCCATAAAGAAAATAAGACTGGTCGCGCGCCGGATCGATTGCGCGGTGCAGTTCGGATCCCGCGAGGCCTTCCAGCCGCCGGACATAGTGCCCTGTGGCGAGGCAATCTGCCCCTAGCTCGCGCGCCATCGCCAGCAGATCGGTGAACTTCGGCCCCATGTTGCAACGGATGCAAGGCACCGGAGTGCGGCCAGAAAGATAATCATCGGCGAAGCGTTCAACTACTGATTCGCGAAATGCGCTTTCATGATCGAACACATAGTGCGCAATGCCAAGCCGATCAGACACCGCACGGGCATCGCGGATATCATCGCCTGCGCAGCAGGCACCCTTGCGCTTAGTTGCTTCGCCGTGATCGTAAAGCTGAAGCGTGATGCCGATCACCTCGGCCCCGCTCGAAGCCGCCAAGGCTGCCACCACCGACGAATCGACCCCGCCCGACATGGCGACAACCACGCGGGCCCCCTTGAGCGAATCGCGCGCGCCGCCCGGAAGCTGGAACAGCGCGGGCAGATCATGCAGAAGTTCAGGGCCAACGCTAACAGTCATCGCGCGCCCATACACGTGGGCGCGTCATGGCACAATTCGCTGGGGTTCGAATCTGATCCACTAGCGCCGAAGCGGCACTGGCCCGTTCCCCTGTCCGACCGGTCGAATTTGTTAACCATGGTCAACAAGGCATGAACCCGCCCTTTACCTCGCCTTGACCAACGCATGCCTATAGTCGTGGCATGGATTTGACATTTGATCATGGCGCCATGCGCGAACTGGCTGGCTTTGCGCCGCCCCAGAGCGATGACCTGGCCTCGCCCGACTGGTTCGGGCTAAAGGCGCGTTTCGTCGCGGCCCATGCGCTGCGCCGCGAATTCGAGTTGCAAAGCGCGGTCACTACTGTGGGCGGCAGCTTTACCAGCGAAACTGCCCATGTGCTCGCGTCGCGCCGTGAAACCGCACAGGCCGTTAACCTTAAAGCTTCAGCCATTTGCAAAGCCCCGCATGCCAATGAAGCAACCATCGCCGATCACTCTTATGCGGCGCGTGAGGAATAATATGATCGAGAACCAGGACATCCGGCCATCCATGGTCATCGGCCCGCTCGGCGAGCCGCTAACCGTCGATTCGC
>JANNZB010000552.1:0-6483 GCA_031410395.1 Novosphingobium sp. | reverse complement strand
TGACCGCCGGTTTGGGCAAGCTGGCGACCGAGACATTCCAGTTTACTGCGATGCGCCGGTTATTGCCCGCCAGCGCCTCGATCGCCGCGCGCGGCTCCTCGCACGGCACCATTTCACCGTATCCGCCCGCCGCGCCGAAGGCGAGACGGAAGAATTTGAGCTTGTCAGCGCTGGTCTTGGCGCTCTGTTCGAGCAGTTCAACAATCCGCCCGCGCATTTCGGCATCGCGCTCTTCGGCGAGCAGTTCCAGGCCATTCGCCATCGCGCCCACCGGGCTCAACATATCATGGCACAGCCGCGAGCAGAGCAAAGAGGCAAGATCGATCGCAGAAATAGTCATGGAATGGTTGTCCGAATTGGCGGTTCGATCCCCCATACCCGCCTGCGACTCGCGTGGGAAGCAGGAAGGAAACACTGCCATTTTGGCTGATTTCTTATTGTTCTATATTTGTTCTTTCCTACACATAGTTCTGTGCACCACAATCCCCGCGAATCAACTTAAGGTTTGGCGAGATGAGCAACACGCAGCCAAGTACTTTCCCGGTAATGTCAGCTTTCTAAATCTGGTTGCGAACCGGACTGAGCGTAAAATCGCATCAGGAAGCGCAGCAGATTTCCTACAAGTTCAACCCTTGGCACGATCCCCATAGCGGCGAGTTCACGACCGCGGGTGCAGGAAGTGGAGGCTCTGGCAGCTCAGCAACCCGGACTTCCCATCACAGTCCGCAGGCACCTGTTAGATCAACGCCAGCGTCGCCGCATAAAATTGTTCCGCACGGCGGCACTTTCGGTGGTGGCGGCGCGAGCGGTGGCGGCGGGGTAAGTGGGCAATGGGTCGGCACCCAAAAGCGACCAGTCTCGCCAATCCTGAAACCGCACCAAGTGCCAGCCATGCTGCATGCGCCAAAGCCTTCGCCCAGATCGACTCCGCTAACCACATCTCCTATCCATCACACGATCAAACGGAATGGCTAAATATTCGCCATCGACGCTGAGGGACGAACCAGAAGCGCATCGAGTCAACTTCGGATCGATAATAGCAACCTGCGCTCGCGGGCCGCGCAAACCGGAGCCGGCGGAACCGACCGTAAACCAACCGACGATGGCGGACACTATGTTGCCGCTCGCTTCGGAGGGCCTACTGACAAGTTCAACCATTTCGCACAAGACCGGAACTTCAACCGAGGGGCATACAGGAGTATCGAAGATGGGTGGGCTAAAGCGATGGCCCAAGGACACAGGGTACTTGTGAGTATTACACCACATTACACTGGCAACTCCCGACGACCTGATCAAATAACAGTAAGATGGACCAGCGGCGGATCTGTGAACGCTAGGACTTTCCCCAATCGCCACGGAGGCAAGTGAAATGGCAGATCACCAGATCGACAAAACGGCTACGCTTTACAACGAAGTTGGCAACGTGATGTTGCGGCAGGACCCTGATCGGACATCTGAAAACCTATATCTCCTTGCGCAGGCTGGCGATGGATGGGTGGATGTGGCACTGTTCAGCATTGGTGCTGACACGCTGACATGGTCGAAACAGATATTGAACTATCGACTATGCTCTTGGACCTATGGGATGCCGAAGACCCAATCAAGCGATGGGCCGCGATGGAATATGAAATCCGAGGAGCTAACTTCACCACGCATTTTTGGTTCGACGGCGAACTTCCTGCAGATGAACTCGGTTTTGAACTCCGGAATGAACTGATCCGCCGCCGCTTCGGGAATCTTAAGGTCATTTATCCGCCGGAGCCTGCTCACTAATTTGGCGCAGTTGCGCTGATCCAAAACTCGACGCCAAGACCTCCGCCAACCGCGCCCGTGCATCTTCTCCCCCACTGTGGCAATAGCGCCACTTGCGCCCGCGCTGTCCATCCCCAAGTTCCAGATCATGGACGGGGGTCATTCCACAATTACCGGCGTTATTGCGACCGGCGGCGAGCGGATCGACAAGGCGATTGCTGCGGCGAGCGGTATGTCGCGCGAGCGGGTGAAGGCGCTGATGAGCGAAGGCATGGTTGAACTGGCGGGCAAGGTGGTCTCGCAAGCCTCGCTCAAACCAGCAGCCGATACGCCTTTCGCAATCCGCGTGCCCGAAGTGATCGACGCCGAAGCCCAGCCGCAAGACATCCCGCTGGTCATCGCCTATGAGGACGAGCACCTGATCGTTATCAACAAGCCGGCTGGAATGGTGGTTCACCCCGCCGCCGGCAACCCGGACGGAACGCTGGTAAACGCGCTGCTATATCACTGCCGGGGGCAATTGTCTGGCATCGGCGGCGTTGCCCGTCCCGGGATTGTCCACCGCATCGACAAGGATACCTCTGGCCTGATGGTGGTCGCCAAGACTGACATCGCGCACGAGGGGCTGGCAAAACAGTTCGCCGATCATTCTATCGAACGCGCATATCTGGCTGTAGTTGGCGGATTGCCAATGCCGCTTTCCGGCACGGTTGAGGGCCACATCGGCCGGTCTGACAAAGATCGAAAGAAGATGGCGGTGCTCCACGAGCTCAACAAGCGCGGCAAACATGCAGTGACGCAGTACAAGGTGCTCGAGCGGCTCAATGCCAAGGCTGCGCTGGTTGAATGTCGTTTGGAAACAGGGAGAACCCACCAGGTCCGCGTTCACATGGCATCAATTGGCCATGCTTTATTGGGCGATCCTGTTTATGGACGCAGCCCCAGCGCGCTTCGAGCGTTACTTACCCGAATCGATTTTCACCGTCAGGCCCTGCACGCCGCTGTTTTGGGTTTTGTTCACCCCGCCACGGCTGAGAACCTGCGCTTTACTGCCAGGTTGCCTACCGATCTTGAAGAGCTTTTGGTCGAATTGAAGTGCATTTCGTGAGTTAGTCTGCTATTACACCCAGCCAATGTGGCTGCCATCGCCCGATGCCTATCAAGGGTCTGGCAAGGGTCAGCCGACGATGAAAGGACGAATGAGAAACATGCCCCAGCGCGACAGCAACCTTCCTTCAGCTCCCAATTCGGTGCCAACTCTCGGCAGTGAAGCGGGCCTGAACCGGTATCTTTCCGAAATCCGCAAGTTTCCGCTGCTTACGCCTGAGAAGGAATATATGCTCGCCAAGCGTTATGCTGAGCATCAGGATCCCGATGCGGCGAAGCAGCTGGTCACCAGCCACCTGCGGTTGGTGGCGAAAATCGCCATGGGCTATCGCGGCTATGGTCTGCCGGTGAGCGAACTGATTTCCGAAGGCAACATCGGCCTGATGCAGGGCGTCAAGAAGTTCGAGCCCGATCGCGGTTTCCGCCTTTCCACCTATGCGATGTGGTGGATCAAGGCGAGCATCCAGGAATTCATCCTGCGCTCGTGGAGCCTCGTCAAAATGGGCACCACCGCGGCGCAGAAGAAGCTGTTCTTCAACCTGCGGCGGATGAAAAAGAACCTTGATGCTTACGAGGATTCTGATCTTCACCCCGATCACCTCAAGCTGATCGCTACCAAGCTTGGCGTGTCTGAGACCGAAGTGGTCAACATGAACCGCCGTATGATGATGGGCGGCGATGCCAGCCTAAACGTCAGCCTCAACGATGAGGGCGAAGGCCAGTGGCAGGATATTCTGGCTGACGAAGGTGCACTGCAGGATGAAACCGTTGCCGAAGCGCAGGAAGCGGGCTTCCGCCACGCGCTGCTGCTCGAAGCGATGGAAGACCTCAACGATCGTGAGCGCCATATCCTAACCGAGCGGCGTTTGATTGATGAGCCCAAGACGCTTGAGGAGCTTTCACAGGTCTATAGCGTCAGCCGCGAACGCGTCCGCCAGATTGAAGTGCGTGCTTTCGAAAAGCTGCAAAAGGGCATAATGCGGATCGCCGGAGAAAAGCGCCTGCTTTCAGCTGCTTGATTATCGGAACCGTTTGGCGAAGCCGAATTTGAACGAATGGTTGGGGACACCCCCGGCCAGCCGCTGATCCAATTCGACATCAAGCTGAAGCATCTTCCCTGTCTGCCACGCGAACGAAACGGCGGCCTCTGCTTGGGTTTCAGGGCCAGACGGATCGAGATCGCGGAATACTTTAGCCTCAACGGTCAATTCAATCGACTTGGCAAGCGGGTGCGACAGGCCTGCCGCGCCGCCTAACGCCAGATGGCGGCTCGATCCGCTGGAATTAACTGCGGCATCGGCTTCGGGCGTAAGTTCCACTTGGAAGCCGTGGCCAAGATCAAAGCCCATCGGCACCAGAATACCTGCGCCCCAATCGCCCGCGCCACCGGGTGACCGTCCGACCGGCAGCGTGAGATAGGCTTGCAGCGCAACTTGCCCATTCGGTCCGGCAATTCCGCGCCGCCAGGCTATGGTGGCATCGCCGGTACTGGAAGCGGCAGACACCGACCCCGACAGCTTGTCACGCTGGCGATCATGAACATAGCGGGTGAAACCCAATTGCAATTCGGACCGTTCGGTGAGGCCGATACGCAGCGTGGTGTCTCCCACCGTCAACGTGTCATCGCGCGAAGCGGCATCCTCCTGTTGATTCCAGGTCAGCACGCCCACCTCGGCCATGAGCTCACCCAGCGCGAGCGTGCAGGCGGGCGTGTTGAGGCCCGGGCGATTGGCACAGAAATCGCGCTCCTCGGCATGGGCAGGCGCTGTCAAAGCGGCGATCAGGACCAGGCTGGGCGGGAGCAAGCGCATGAAGATGAACCTTTTTTCATAAGCTGAGCGGCAAGCGGCCAATTACCACGCCGACAGTGTATTGGCGAGACGCTCAACACCGGCTAGTCCTATGCCCCGATGCAGCGCCGCCTCCGCCTTCCCCGCCTGCCCCGGCCCGGCCCCAAACGTGGGTGGATATATCGCACGGCATGGTGGTTGGCGCGGGCCATCATCTGGTTCATCGCGATCAGCCTGATCCTGGTGGTGATGTTCAAATGGTTCCCCGTACCGATCACGGCGACGATGGTGATGGACCCGAATGGCATTTCCAAGGACTGGACCCCGCTGAGCCGGCTGGACCGCAACATGGTCGCCGTGGTGATCGCCGGGGAGGATGCCAAATTCTGCGTCCATAACGGCTTTGACCGCGAGGCAATGCAGAAAGCATGGGAGCGAAACCAGCGCGGCGGGCGCATCCGCGGCGGATCGACGATCAGCCAGCAAACCGCCAAGAACGTTTTCCTATGGCAGGGTGGCGGCTATTTTCGCAAGGGCCTCGAAGCATGGTTCACCGTGCTGATCGAGAATATCTGGGGCAAGCGGCGGATAATGGAGGTTTACCTTAACGTCGCTGAAACCGGGATTGGTACGTTTGGCGCGGAGGCGGCCTCGCAGCGCTACTATGGACATTCCGCGGCGCACCTGACGCGCATCGAAGCCGCGCGCATCGCCGCCGCACTGCCATCGCCCAAGAAGCGAGATGTTCTAGATCCGGGAGGCTTCACACGCCGCCACGGCAATGCGATTGCTGCGCAAAGCGGTACTGTAAAACGGTCAGACGGGGATGACTGCGTTTACCAGTGAGCTGGCGAGAAGCGCACAAAAAGAAAGGGACGCCGAAGCGCCCCTTTCCTTTTGGTTTGAGCGGGTCTCCCCGTATCAGAACCCGAGGTTGATCGTTGCGCGGATGGTGCGCGGCGATCCAATCGAGAAGTTCGGGTTGGCACTGTTGGCAGCACACGTCGAACCGGTCGGGCAGATATTGCCAGCGTTGATCTGGGTCGAGATGTTTCCGAAGTAGAACTTGTCGAACAGGTTATCGACGTTCAGCTGGAGGTAGGCCTTCTTGAAGCCCAATTTGGCCATCGAGAAGCGAACGTCCAGATCGACCAGATCATAAGCCGGTGAAATGACGTCGTTCACGTCGGTGGCAAAACGGCTGGTCACGTGCTTGGCTTGGATGCCGAGGCTGATTGGATCAAGGTTCACTTGCGCACGACCGCCAAAGGTCCAGGCCGGGGTTTCGCTAACCCGCTTGCCCGCCGTCGGCGCAAAGATCTGCGTCAACGGCAGGCTAGTGCTGTTGCCGAGCAGGATGTTATCCTTAAGTTCGCTATGGTTGTACGAAGCATTGCCGAACAGGGTGATCAGCGGTGACGGGCGCCATGCGAAGCCCGCATCGACACCATATCCCTGGACACGGCCGACGTTGCGATCGACCGAGATACCCTGAACCGCGTCGAATGAAGTGACGATACGGTTCTTGAAGTTGATCAGCCAGCCCGAAATCTGTGCCTGAAGTGTCGGCGTCGAATAACGCAAGTTAAGGTCGAAGGCGTCGGTGGTTTCCGGATCGATGGTCACCAGCGGCTGGCGATAGAGGTTGTCGGTACGCGGTGCCGAAAAACCCTTTGACCAGTTTGCGGAAATGCTGGCCGCGTCAGTCAGCTTATAGCTGAACCCAGCGCTCGGCAGGATCTGGTGGAAATTGTATTTCGCATTGAACTCGCGGACGTGATCGAGACACAGATAGCGATACCCGCCCGGCCCGTCGCCGCGCTGGCGCGGGCCA
>JANNZB010000551.1:0-4413 GCA_031410395.1 Novosphingobium sp. | reverse complement strand
CGGACAACGGCGTCGCGATGATCAGTTACAACGCGATGCCGGGAGGGCACGTTCGGCTCATCATGCGCGAAATGCTGATGAACGTGATTGAAGGTGTCGAAGATTTCGAAGGGCGGATCGAAGTAACCCGCAGCTTCCTTGAGAATTACGCCAAACCTCGCGACGGCGACGATGCGCTTGCGAAAGTGCTGCGCGAGCAGGCGGAGTCAATGCTAACCCGCCCCGATTCGGTGCTGTTTCACGATGAACTGGGCGATTGCTATCACCCGCAACAGCTTATCGAAGTGATCAACGCGGGCGAGGCGCTCGGCCTGCGATTTTTGACAGATGCCGGAAGAAACCGCCACCTCGATGGCTTCCTGAAAGATGGGGCCGATCTGCCCGTGGATCCGGACTATGCGGTTCTGCTCGCCGCCAGCCGCGATGATTATGAGGCGCTGCGCTATTTCCGCCACACGCTGTTTGTCCGCGCCGACCAGCCCATTGATCGCCAGATAGACGCATCTCGAATCAGCGGAATGTATCTTACGACCAGGCTGACCAGGCAGGACGATGGGACATTCATGCAGGGCGGAGACAGCATCGAGATTGCCAATGAGGAATTGGCGTCGGCGATTGACCGCGCAGCGTCGATGGCGCCCGAGCGGGTGCCGGTTTCAGAAATCACCACCGACCCTGATCACCTGCGCGTGCTGCTGCAACTCTTTGCCGAATGGTACGTCAGCCTCCACCCGGATCCCGCGCCCTTTCCGCTCGAACCTTGCGACCAGCCCGAAACCAGCCCGCTGGTTCTGTCGATGCTGAAAATGGGGGAGCTGACGGTGTGCACCCTTGATCACAAGCTGCTCAAGATTGAACAGGACGAACTGCGCAATCTCCTACTCGCCGCGGATGGAACGCGCACAATGGATGAAATTGCCGCAATGGATCATGGCATACCTGCGGACGAGGTTGCCGCCGCTCTCACTGCCTCGGCGCGGCGCGGGCTGTTGCTGCGGTAGTGGATCGAACAGGGTTCAATTGCCCTTGCAAATTTATGGCTTTGCATCGCAGTTCATTGTCAATTTGAGCTGAGCTAACAGCCCCAGCGTGGGCGCCGCGGCAGTATTTCGCAGCGTCAAGCGCAACTGGTAGAGTCCCGGCCGGGATCCCAGCGACTTGCCTGAGCCATCGGCTGATGTGCCAAGTGCAAAAGTTTGCAACTCGGTTTGAGCAACAACGCCGGGACTGTCATCGGTGCCCCCGCTGCCGCCGCCAATCCATTGGCCAGGCGGCGAGGGTTCGACCAAGTTCAGATCAAATCCTTCGTCTCCAGCCACTTGACCGCTTAACAGCAACTTTGGCATTCGCTTTCCCGGCATGACCCGAAAGCGTGCCACGAAGACATAATCGCCCGGGGGGTGCGGCGCGGCAATTTTCTGCGGCAGAGCCTGCACCCAGGCGGCGCCTGGCAATCGCGCTATCCAACCGGCTGGAATGCTGGCCGGATCAATAACAGCAGCGCGCGCTGTCCCGGCGGTCATGCTCGGTCCTTCTACTGACCATAATGCGGTGCCGGAGGAGACATTAATGCTCCGGCTGAAGCTGCCTTTGGCAGGGCAGGCAAAGATTTCGACTGGGGCGGTATTAGTTTGGCTGGCGCCAGCAGCATTGGCGGTGGCAGACAAAACCAGTGCGAGTGCGATCCGCTGAAATTGGGACATGGTTAGTTCTCCGGTGAAGTAGAAGTTGTGCTTTCAAGTCGCACGCGCGTGGCCCGGGGTTCAATCGCGCGAAAATTTTCTGCATTAGAATGAACCGTCTACTCTGTCGCGCCGACCAGCTACCGCCGGGCCGCACTCCTGCGGGTCCGGCACCATTGTGCACAGATGGAAGGGAACACTTCATGAAGAAATGGAATTAGCGACTGATCGGCGCGATTGCGGCGACGGCGTTGCTCGCGGGGACGGCCAGCCCCGCCTATGCCGACAAGCCTCCAAGGGATCATGGTACGATCATTATCATCATCATCATCGTCATGATGGCCGCCTTGGGCGGAGCGATAGCCTTGAGTAAGCGCAGCGACAAACCGGCCAGCCCGTAAGGCAAGTGTTTCGGGGTGCCGCTAGTCGCGGCATCCCGGGATTCACTACTTCTTCAACCGCAATAGCCCTGCTCCGAATACGGGATCGCGTCCTTTCTCGCCGAGATCTTGCGCCAAAGCTTCCAGCCCGCGACGCATGCCTGCGGGATCACGCCCGCCGTTGCAGCCTTTAAAGCGCAACAGCGCGCCCGAAACGACCGCCGTGGCAAAGCTCGTCCCCGAAACTGCGCGCCGCCCGCCCGGGACGGCGGCATTCATATCAACTCCCCAAGCCGCGAGGTCGATCTCCGGTCCCTTGCTGGCATAAGCATAGGCGCGCTTTTTGGCATCGACTGCAGTCACCGCGATCGTGCTCGGCAGTCGTGCCGGGAACAGCACCGGGCCGCCGCTGCCATTGCCCGCCGCCGCGACTACGCAAGACCCCTCGTCCTCGAACCGACCGAGCAATCGGCGCAATGCCTCGTCGTCACGTGTGGCCCCAAATGAGAGGTTAACGACTTGTGGGTGCAATTTGACACCCTCGTTCATGGCCTGCGCCAGCAATCGGGTTTGCGATAGCCACGACGTTTCGCTCGTCGGGGCAAAGGCGGCGAAGCTTACGATTGTCGCTCCGGCGGCGACACCGCTGAACGGGCCGGTGCCGACCAGAATCTCGGCAATCGCAGTGCCATGCGCTGCCGGAGCGTCGCCAATTCCAAACAGTCGCTGCGAGATTGCTGCATTCTTGAGCGCGGGGTTGGCTAGATCGACGGCAGAATCGATCAGCACAATTGTGCCCGATACGCGGATCTTGGGACCAATATCGATTTGATGGAGGGCGAGGCCTTTATCGCGGCTGCTCCCGCCGAGGACTTGGAACTGGTGGTTGGGCTGGGCCCACTCGACCCCCGGCAAGGCGGCGAGCCTCGTCACTGCCAGCTCGACTTTATCCGGCGGGGTAAGCTTCGCCGTGACCATAGTCACGCCCAGTTCGTCGAGCGATTCTGCTGCTATCACGGTGACCCGCGCGGTGCGGGCAATCATCGCCACCTTCGGGGCGTTTCCTTTGACAAAGTACAGCGCCTCACCCGGAACATAGTCAGCAATCGCGGAATCACGCATTTGCATAGGGGGCCCAGTCAGCGGCGGCTCTTGGACCTTTGGACCTCCAAGCGAGATTGATAAACTGAGGCCAGGGAAGCCTCCACCACCGCCGCGCTGCTGTGGAGGATCGACCGGCCCGCCTCGAACCGGGCCATCCACTTGCCCCAGCGCTGGCACTGCGATCAGCAACAGCCCAGCCCAGCCCAGCCGCTTCACGCCGCTGGGTCCGCGCTGACCACCAAGGGCGAGGCTTTGAGCCGGGCGAGCTGCGCTTTCAGTTCCGCTCCCTGCTTTCCACTCCGCACGGTCAGCACGCCGAAATCACCGTTCTTGGCGATGCTTAGGTTCTCGGTGTCGAGCAACGCAGCGACATCTTGCCATTTGGCGCTGTCTACCAGCTCCAGCTGTATCGAACCCGCCAGTGGGCGATCTTCACACGGACCTGAGGCGAGCTTGAAGTTTGCATCACGCAGACCGGCAATCTTGCCTGTTTGGCTGGAGATAATCGCGCCTTGCAGCGGGATCAGCGCCACCAGAGAAAATGCCACCGCCGGATGCCAGCGGCTTGGGTTGAACAGGGCCAGCGCAGATGCAAGGCTCATTGAAGCAGAAGTCGCGGCAGGCGCGGCTGCGGGCCGCTCCGCAGGCGCGACTAGCCGCTGGTGCAGCGCGGCAGCGCGTGGTTCAAGCCCGGCCTCGCTCACTGCCAATTCTTGTTGCACCCCGGCGACCAGTTGCGCCTGGATCCGCTGCTCCTCGCTCATTGCCGCGCGCAAGGCGGGCGAGGTGGCGAGTGCGGCTTCCAGCCGCTCGCGTGCGGGCGCTTCCAGCGTGCCGTTGACGTAAAACGGCAGCTGCCGTTCGAACTCGGCGTAGTCATCGCGCTCGATCATGGTGCCGTGCTCCCTTGGGGCGCATGGAGCGCGGTTTCAGTTAGCCAACCAAGCGCTGAACGGCTGGGAAGGAAGAAATAGCCACCGCCCATAGTCTGGACGAAACTTTTCAGGTCATCGATCTGGACCGGCCCGGCGACGGTGGGGATCGTGAACACGCGCTTGGCCGGGCAGCCCGTAACCGGATCAACCGGATCGCAACCCACCATCGGATCGGGTTCATGATCAAGCCCGTGAAACGCGGGAGCATTGGCCCAGAATTGCTGAACGAATTCGAACTGGCGCTCGATATCGGCGCAGATGCTGGCGAACAGTAGGCCCTTTTCGCCGTTCTCAGGCCGCACATAGGTTCGG
>JANNZB010000550.1:0-2229 GCA_031410395.1 Novosphingobium sp. | reverse complement strand
GCCACAGTTGATCCGCGTTTTCTGCTGGACGAGGCCAAGGCTGACCAGATCGCCAATATTATCGCGCAAACATGGCCCGAGGAAATCGCCATTGCCGATTTGGGCAGTGCGCTGCTCACTTCGACGGTCATCGCGGCCCGGCAATCTTTGCTCACCGCGCTTGATCTCGCTTGCCTAATTTGAACCTTGTCGGTTGCCTTTACACATGGCCCGATCTTAACCATCCACTTGCGCGGAAATCTGGGACTGGCATGATCGTTGCGGTGGAATCATTAACGCGAAGAGGAACGCATGCTCAAAAAGATCGGTCGCCTGTTTTTGATCAAGACCCGCTTCGAGGCGTACCTCATCATCTACGCGCTCGCGCTGGGCGGGACTGCGCGCGGTGAGCACTATCTTGAGATGTTCCCTGGCTTCGGCGGTAAGCTGCTGTACCTCGCAACCACCGGCGCGGTGTTTCTTGGCGGGGCAAAAATCCTCGATGCGCTGAAGTATGAGCGCGCAGCAAAAGAAGCTGCATAACCTTTAGGCTGAGGAAAAAGGGGTTGTTCGGTCCATATGTGGCCTGCGGGTCGGGGCAGCCGGGCTGAAATGAGCGCCGAAAGGTGAGGGGTTTCTGTTGCCCGGCACCCCTCGGGCCGCTGGAATCCGTTCTGTTGCCCGGTCGGCCCGACCGCGTTCTAACTTAGTAACTTCAGGGCGTTAGCCCCTAGAATTACGCTGCGAGAGCAAGTGCTGAGTTATCATTGGCACTTATTGGGTTTTGAGCCTTGAACGGGTTACTCAGCCCGGGCAAAAACAACGCCTTTCAACACACGTCGATCCTAGTTCGGCCCCGTCATTTCCCCCAAACCTTGAGAGAAGTGGTGGAGCCGCCGGGTACTGCCCCCGGGTCCGCTGTGCCTATTGCACGCCGCCATTTATCACCATAGCCGGGCGAACCCGGCGAGAACCGATATAGAGACTTACGGACAAAAGAAAAGGGCGGAGGCTCATCGCCCCCGCCCATTCATTAAATCTGACTTTGAAATTACTTCTTCAGCGAGTCGCGAATCTCGGTCAGAAGCTCAACTTCACTTGGGCCAGCAGGGGCCTCAGCGGGGGCCGGCATCATCTTGTTGGCCTGTCGAACGACCAGGAAAATGACAAATGCCAGTATTACAAAGTTGATGATGGCGGTGATGAAGCTGCCGTAAGCCAGCACATTTGCGCCAGCGGCGCGCGCTGCCTCAATCGTCGCGCCTTCAGGAGCCGCTCCGCTCAACACCATATATTTGTTTGAGTAATCTGTCCCGCCAGTAACCGCGCTGATGACTGGCATAATCATATCATCGGTCAGTGAGCCGACGATTCTCCCGAAACCCGCGCCAATGATAACGCCAACGGCCAGATCGAGGACATTACCCCGTGCGATGAACGCCTTGAATTCACTAAACATTCCGACTCCCTCGTATTGTCTGAGTTTTTCAGTCCGCTCTTTTTGCCAGCAAACAAAAACTGTCACAAGAATGTTAACCATATCGTGTGTTATGTGAATAAAACACCGATTACCATTGAACCGCTCAACCATCTCGCTACATTGGCGGGATAACGCGGCGCCTCGCCGTCTTTGGAAGGACTGTCTCGCATGTCGGCTTCACGCTTTCGCAATGTCGCTCGGTTGGTAATTGTCGGCACCGCCGCACTCAGTGTTGCTGGTTGCGGCATTAACTCAGTTCCAACTGCTGAGGAAAAAGCCAAGGCTAAATGGGCCGATGTTCAGGCGACTTTTCAGGAACGCGCCAACCTGATCCCCAACCTTGCCTCTGTGGCCAAGGGCGCGGCTGATCAGGAAAAGGGCATCCTTGTCGGCGTGGTAGAAGCGCGGGCCAAGGCCACCAGCATCCAGATCAGCGCCGACGATCTGACCGACCCCGCCAAGGTCAAGGCGTTTCAGGATGCGCAGAACCAGCTTTCCGGCAGCCTTGCGGGATTTGGCCGTCTGCTCGCCAATACCGAGGCTTATCCGGAACTGAAGAGCATCACCAATTACCAGATGCTGCAAGGCCAGCTTGAAGGGCAGGAGAACCGCATCCGTGTGGCGATCCGCGATTACAACGCCGCCGTGCAGACCTATAACACCACGATCCGCACGTTCCCCGATGCGCTGGGGGCCAAGGTGTTTTACGGCGCCAAGCCGATGGCCAGCTATCAGGCGTCAACGCCGGGAGCCGAAGTCGCACCCAGCCT
>JANNZB010000549.1:0-1630 GCA_031410395.1 Novosphingobium sp. | reverse complement strand
CACCGTTGCCACGGGATAGAAGAAATAGGCCATCACGACCCCTACCACGCCGCCCGCAGCCAATCCGCCGAGCAACCGCATCGACAGGCCCGCAACCGCAAGCATCGCCACCCACACGCTGACGAAAATGATGGTCGAACCGAAATCGGGCTGAAGCATCAGCAGCGCCGCGACCAGCGCCATAATGCCCGCCGTTATCGTAACCACCGGCATTTCAGGATCGCGCGCGCGCCAGGTCAAAATCCAGGCGATGCCGATGGCGAAAGCGGGTTTCATGAACTCGCTTGGCTGAAACGAAGCGCCGATGTTTAGCCAGCGCCGCGATCCGTTCACATTGGTGCCAATCACCGGAACCAGCATCAACGCCACCAGCATGGCAAAGCCAAGAAGCACGCCAAACCGGCGCGCGGCCTCGCGTGGAAGTGCCGAAACGCCAAACATAGCCAGCAGGCCCAGCACTTGCCAGCGCAGATGGATGATAAAGAAATGCAGGTCATCGAGCTTGACCGCGTGGGTCGAAAGCCGCCGTGCGCTGGCCGGGGACGACGCTGCAACAGCCGCCGCACCCATCGCCATCAACAGCAGCACCAGCACCAGCAGCACACGGTCAATCTCGCGCCACCAGATCAACAGTTCGTGCCGCCAGCTGTGTTTCTGGCGGGCTCCGGCATGGCCCGCAGTGGCGCGCGGCACTGAAGGTGGCTGGCTGGCCATCAGCACGATCCTCCGTCAAGCAACGCGCCCACCAGTTGGCGGAAAGCATCGCCGCGTGCTTCATAGTCGCGGAACTGATCGAAGCTGGCGCAGGCGGGGGACAGCAGCACAACGTCGCCCGGCTGCGCCGAATCAATCGCCAGACGGATCGCCTCACACATCATTTCTGCTCGGCGCACGGGCATATAAGGTTCGAGCAGTTCAGCAAAGCGCGGCCCGGCCTCGCCAATGGTATAGGCGGCAGCGACGTTGCCGAAATGCGGCGCGCATTCATCAAGCCGGTCACCTTTTGGCAGGCCGCCGAGAATCCAGTGAATGCGGCGGTGATCGCTCGGAGGAAAGGCGGCGAGCGCGGGGGCGGTAGAGGCGGGGTTGGTCGCCTTGCTGTCATTGATGAACAGCACGCCGTTGGTCTCGGCGACACGTTCCATGCGGTGGGGAAGCCCGCTGAAGGTCGCCATTGCGGCGCGCCATTGCCCTTCGCTGAGCCCGAGCGCTTCGACAATCGCCACCGCCACAGCGGCATTCTGCAGGTTGTGCGGGCCTTGCAGCGTCGGCCAATCCGCCTGCATCGCCGCCAGCCGCGCGCCGTCTGCCCGGTGAATGAAGCGTCCATCACGCCGCCCGCCTTCGCGCAGAGCGACAGCCGCGGTATCGGCATCGTCCATGCCAAATACCGTATGCTGATCGCTGCGCTGCATGGCGAACAGCCGCGCTTTTGACGCGGCATATTCAGCATAGCCTGCATAGCGATCAAGATGATCGGGCGAGACGTTGAGCAGCGCGGCGACTTCGCATTGCAGGCTGTGGGTCAGGTCCAGCTGATAGCTCGACAGCTCAAGCACATAGAGCCCGCCTGCCATCAGCGGATCCTGTTCGAGCACCGGCAGGCCGATGTTGCCTCTACCGCCCCCGC
>JANNZB010000548.1:0-1520 GCA_031410395.1 Novosphingobium sp. | reverse complement strand
CAAGCGCTATCCGCGGCGGGGGCAGGCATATGGACGTCAAATCTTCAAAACAGCGCGTTTGCTGCATCAGACCGGGCGCTGGAGCTTTATGGATTGGAGCCTGGAGCCGAGATTACGCATGAGCTTGCGCTCGAAGCGGTCTACCCCGAGGATCGTCCGCAGGTTTGCGCGGCGTTGAATGATGCTCACGAAACTGGATTGCCATTTCAGATGGAGATGCGCTCGCGCAATTCCGATGGCACGATCCGGTGGCTGCTGTCGCAAGCTGAAAAGCGGGAAACTGGGTGGCTTGTCGGGCTGGTGCAGGATATCAGCGAACGCAAGAATGCTGAAAACGCGATTCTTGAGAGCGAGACGCGAATGCAACTGGCCACCCAAACCGCTGGGATCGGTCTTTGGCATTGGAATGTGCGCACTGGACATATCCGTTGGGATCGCACGATGTTTGAGATGTATGGCATGAAGCCTACCGCCGATGGCTCGTTGCCGTACAGCGACTGGATTGGATGCGTACATTCGGAAGACGCCGCAAAACAGGAGGCAATTCTGCAGGACACTGCCAGCAGTTGCGGACACAGTGAGCGCGAATTCCGGATACAGCGACGGGACGACGGAAGGGTGCGTCACATTCGAGCGGTAGAAACAGCGCGTGCCGGCCCTGATGGAAAAACCGACTGGGTTGTCGGAACAAATCTCGATATTACCGAGCAGGTGGCGAACGAGGCCCACAATCAGCTGCTGATGGGTGAGGTCAACCACCGGTCCAAAAATCTGCTGGGCGTGGTGATGGCGGTGGCACGCCAGACCGGCGGCGATGACCATGCGGCATTTATGCGCAGCTTTGGTGATCGTATCCAGTCGCTTGCCGCCGGGCAGGATTTGCTGGTTCAATGCCAGTGGCAGGGTGTCATGCTCGAAGATCTGGTCCGTGCGCAGCTCAGCCATTTTAGCGAGTTGATTGGGGGGCGCATCACCCTTGATGGGGGCGTAGTGCGGGTATCGGCAGCGGCCGCGCAGACAATCGGCATGGCGCTGCATGAACTGGCCACCAATGCCAGCAAATACGGCGCTTTATCGGCGGACCGCGGACGCATCGCGATTGCATGGCACTTGGGCGATGGCATCGGCCTCGATCGGCGCTTCGTCATGACCTGGACTGAATCGGACGGCCCACCGGTGGTCGTGCCCAAGCGAAAAGGTTTCGGTTCGACCGTGATCGGCAGAATGGCCAAGATGAGTCTCGACTGCGAAATCTCCGCCGACTTCTTGCCATCGGGATTCTCGTGGCGAATGGATTGCCCGGCCGAAAAAATCATCGACGAAAGTCCGGCCGATCGCCTGATGAACAGGGAGCTTGCATGACTGCGCGCATTCTGGTGGTTGACGACGAAGTGCTCATCGCAATGGAAATTGCGGACAATCTTGAAGCGCATGGCTTTGAGGTGGTCGGACCGTGCCAGTCGGTTACACAAGCGCTCGATCTTTTGGCCAAACCCGATTGCTGCGATGCTGCGGTGCTT
>JANNZB010000547.1:0-5106 GCA_031410395.1 Novosphingobium sp. | reverse complement strand
GATGTGCAGGGCGGCATTCAGATAACTGGCAGCCACAATCCCGCCAATTACAATGGCTTCAAGCTGGTATTTATGGGTCGTCCATTTTTCGGCGCGGATATCCTGAAGCTGGGCGAGATGGCTGCGGCTGGTGACTGGATTGACGCCAGGGCTGACGGGACCGAGGGCAGCCATGAGCACCGCGAGATCCTCCACGCTTATGTCGACCGGCTGGTGGAGGGGCTGAACGGCATCGACCCTGCCGTGCTCTCTGACCTCAAGATCGGCTGGGATTCCGGCAACGGCGCGGCTGGCCCGGCGCTTGAATTGCTGGTGAGTAAGCTTCCCGGTGAACATTACTGCCTCTTTACTGAAGTTGACGGCACGTTCCCGAACCACCACCCGGATCCAACCGAGGAGAAGAACCTCGCAGACCTAAAAGCACTGGTCACGGCCAGAAAGTTCCAGTTTGGAGTAGCTTTTGACGGCGATGGTGACCGGATCGGTGCGGTTGACGGTACCGGACGGGTGATATGGGGTGACCAGCTGCTCATGATCTACGCCGAGGACCTTCTGCGGATGGAGCCCGGATCGACGATTATCGCCGATGTGAAGGCCAGTTCGGCTCTATTCGACCGGGTATCTGAGCTTGGTGGCCAGCCGATTATGTGGAAGACCGGACACAGCCTTATTAAATCCAAAATGAAGGAGACTGGCGCGCCGCTGGCGGGCGAGATGAGCGGGCATGTGTTCTTCGCGCATGACTATTACGGGTTTGACGATGCGCTTTATGCCGCGATCCGGCTGATCGCCGCTTCGGCGCGGCTGGGCAAGAGCGTCACCGAACTGCGCAGCGCCATGCCGCCGATGATTAACACACCCGAGCTGCGCTTTCAGGTGGATGAGAGCCGCAAATTCGCGGTGATCGACGTGTCAAGGCGCGGCTGGCGGCGAGCGGTGCAGATGTGAATGATACTGACGGCGTGCGGGTTAACACCGCAGACGGCTGGTGGCTGCTGCGCGCTTCGAACACGCAAGATGTGCTGGTGGCGCGGGCTGAGAGTTTGAGCGAGGCTGGGCTTGCACGGTTGATGGAACAGATCGATAGCCAGCTTGCCGCTTCGGGGCTGGAGCGCGGGGAGCAGGCGGGGCATTGATTTTGCCCGGGCATCTGCCAGCAATTCGCCTCGTCATATGTGATATCGACGGCACACTGGTGCGGCATGACAAGAGCCTGCCGCAGGAGAATATTGACGCGATCAAAAGCCTACTGGCGCGCGGGGTTGCCGTATCGCTGATCTCGGCGCGGCCCATTGCCGGGATGCGGCCGATCATTGCGGCGCTGGGACTGACCGGACCGTTCGGAGCATTTAATGGCGGCATGATTTTTGATGGCGCTGAAACAGTATTGGCTGAGCAGCAGATTCCCCCTGACATCGCGCAGGCGCTGCTCGCGCAGTTTGCTGAAGCCGGGGTGACGCGCTGGGTGTTTTCGGATGGCCACTGGCTGACGAGCAATGTCGCTGACCCGCACACGGCGCGTGAGCGCATTTCGTCTGGGCTGGAGCCTGAAACCGGCAACATGATTGCCGCCGCCGCGCACGCCGACAAACTGGTCGTAGTGAGCGATGATCCCGTTCTGCTCGCAGACATTGAGGCCAAAACTCTCGCCGCCGCAGGCGATGCGGCGAGCGTGGTGCGATCTCAAACCTATTACCTCGATGTCACCGCGCGCGGGGCGAACAAGGGTGATGGCATCGCCGCACTCGCATCGGCGTTTGGCGTGCCGCTCGATCAGGTTGCGGTTCTGGGTGACAACGCCAACGACGTCTCCATGTTCCGCGTCGCAGGGCTGTCGATTGCGATGGGTCAGGCCGAGGTCGAAGTGCAGGCCGAGGCCGATTTCGTCGCCGCGAGCAACGAAGATAGCGGCGTCGCCGATGGCATCGCGCGGTTCATTGTGCCCCGGCTGGGCTGAGCTCAACTGGCCAATACCAGACCAGCAGCAACGGCTGAAGCAAAGGCACTCATTCCCAGCGTTATCGCGGCCGCGCGCCCCTTGCCGCCGCCCGGGATTGTTATGGCCAAGCCCGCCTTGAGCAAGGTGTTGAGAACAATAGGTGGAACCAGAACCAATGCGGCCAGGCGTGGAGCGAGCGCACCGGGCGGCAAATTGCCGAGTGTGATGATGGCCGAATCGACATCGACCATTCCGGTAATCGCCAACACCACCACCAGTCCGGAATCGCCAAACCGGTCAAGCGTCCAGCGGGCCGCCAAAGTCAGCGCCATGACAAGACCTGCGAGCAAAATTGCCGGTCCAAGATCGAAAGGATTGCGCAGCTTAACATGGCCTGATCCCTTGACCTTGACAGCCCGTGCTTTGCGCAGGGCAAATGCCATCCCGCCAAGGCTTATCAAAAGGCCGGGCGCGGCGATCAATGCCAGCGTGACAAACGCAAAAGGAGCCAGCGCCGCAGTAAGCACGAGCACTCTGGCAAACATCACAACCGAAGCCAGTGCGATACCGGCATTCTGGATCGCGGGGTCACCCTCTCCCGCCTTAATGCTGCCCGCCAGAGCTGCGGTGACTGCGGTTGATGAAACCAGCGATCCAGCCGCCGCAGTGGCGAGCACGGCATTGGTCGCGCCAAAATACTTTGCCGCGAGGTACCCAGAAAAGGAAAAGCCCGACACCAGCACCACCACGAGCCACAGCTGGCGGGCACGCCAGGCGCCATAAGGTCCGAATGGCGTATCAGGCAGCAAGGGCAGCACAACCAGTGCGATCAGGGCAAAGCGCGCGATCGCAATCACTTCTTTTTCTGTCAAGGCCGCGATCCAGCCGTGCGTCTGGCTCCGCATCGCCAGCACCATTACCATTAAACCGCTCACCACGGTCGCGATCACAGTTTCACCCGCGCCCGCCAGAAAACCGCAAGCGAAAGTGAGTAGCGAAACAAGGCTCGAGGTAACGCTGACATGGCTGGGATCACGCGCAGACCGCCAATAGCCGAGCAGTACCAGCCCGCCACCTGTGATCAGGATCAGCGCAGAAAATACCGGCTCCTGCGCGCGAAAGGCCCCGGCAAACCCACCGGCAAAACCAATCAGACCAAAGGTTCGGACGCCAGCAAAGCGGCTTCCATCCGCTGCCTTTCGCGTCACCCATCCGCGTTGCACCCCTACCAGCAGGCCCAGCGCAAAAGCAAGCGCCAGGCCATTCAGTTCAGGATGGGCAACAAGTGGATTGGTCGGCATCCGCTGAACTTGGCAGGTGCGCCCAGCCAGAACAAGCCAGCCCATGTTTAGAGTTTTTCCGATTTACATCGGTTCGACACCAGTCCGCTACTCCGCGGAGTTCAGACGCTAATTCGGCGGCACTTCGTTGCCCCTGCGCTCATCAATCACGCGGCCTTCGCGATAGCCGAGCACGCCGGGCATCGCGGCCAGTCGGTTGATTTGCACCGTGTTGGTTTCAACAAATGGCCCCACCGCCTGAAATTGCGCCTTGATGATCTTCGCGGTGTCCACACCGGGCGGCTGGGCGTCGCCCGTGCTTGCCGGACGAAGCGCCACGGCAAACAGGCCGTAATCCATAACCGCGCTGCGCCCCAGATCGACCTCTCCCGCCAGTTCAGGAATCGGCGATGGCTCCCACGCCTTGGCAAACAGCATTGTGCCAAGATCCGTTACCGCGCCCGGCTTGGCCGTAAAGCCAACGGTGCCCAGACAGAAGCACTGATAGAGAAATCCGGCATAGCCCTCGCCATAGATCACATATTCGCCCGGCGTCACTTCGGCGAGCACCGTCACCAGCTTCGCCACGGTCAGCAGCGACTTGTGCGGTGTCAGTTCAAACAGGTTGGGGCGGCCTTCATAAGCAAAGCTGAAATCGGCATAGCTGGGGAATTTCTCGACCGATTTGTCCTTTGGATTCTTGGCGAGCTTGGCCTGTGCCTTGGCGAGCGCGGCATCGTATTCCTTGCGCTTTGCCGCCTCGTATCCGGCGATCTCGGCAGCTTGCGGAACCCGCAGGATATCGGCACCGAACTTGGAAAGATCGGTATCGAGCCGCAGCAAGATATAGGCGCGGTCGGCGCGCAGCTCGATCATTTCGCCCGCTTTAAATTGACGGAACTCGCCCTTCGTCCGGTCCTGCCCGGCGCGCGCGAGGGCCGAAAAGATTGTCAGCGAGAGGCAGGCGAACAGCAACACAAGCGCCGCTTTGCGCGCCCGCGATAGCCCAGGCGCGTTCATGGCAGCACCCGCGCAGTTGGTGGAACCGGCCCGGCGGCGATCCGCGCAAGCGTTGAAATCGCCACGCGCGGTTCGGCCTGATAGATATCCTTCCACAAGGCCTCGGACGTGCGATAGCGCGCATAGCCGCGCGGCACCATGCAGCGGAACATGCGCGTCTGGCGGATGCTGCGTTCCAATGGCCCGGCGATCATCGCCCCGATAATCGCACCGACCATGCCGTATTGCCCTCCATCATAAGTCACCGGCCGGGTGGCATCGCCCTTTTGCCAGGGCACGAAATCGGGCATTGAACGTTGAACCCCATGCGGCACATAGCGCCAGCAGAACGCCAGATCCTGTTCGGCCTGCGCAATAGTGACCCCGGGCTTGTGGAGCACCCAGTACTTGCGTTCATCACCCAGTTCTTTTTCAGCGATGGCAAGATTGGGAACGATGATTGCGGCAGGCAGCGAAGGTGGTGATAGAGGCGGCGCATTTTCGTTTGCCTGCGCGGCGCCCGCAAACAGGATCATGGCCGCCCAAAACCCTGCAAACCTAACCATCCCAATCTCCCCGCTTTGCGGTGGCAGGCTAGGATATTCTGGCTGGCCGGACAACTGCCCGCGCGCGCAAAAGCACCGGTGCCATCGCGATGGCTGAGGCGGCCCTTCCTTCGGTCATCACAAGCTGGTTCGCCGCACGCGGGTGGCATTTGCGGCGCCATCAGCAGGAGATGCTGGCGGTTGCTGCGAGTGGGCGCCATGCCTTGCTGACGGCGGATACCGGGGCAGGCAAAACGCTTGCCGGGTTTCTGCCTACTCTGGCGGAATTTGCGGGCGACAATCCTCCCGGTGAGGGCCTCCACACGCTCTATGTCTCGCCGCT